>NZ_JASDCB010000021.1:0-62362 GCF_030408135.1 Pseudoalteromonas sp. APC 3691
GGATGGCTTGCTCAATCGGCGTTTAGAAAATAAGCCGAAGGGATAGAAGAATACAGGAGCCGTATACGAGGCCCGTACGTACGGTTCTGTGAGAGGGATGAGGCAAAAGCCTCACCCTACTCGATGTACTTGTTAAAATTCTTGTTCCTAAAATGAAATAATTTCAATGTGTTAGGTTGTTTTATTTTCATACAGTCTTGATTCTATTTTCATCTAATTAACATTAAATGCAACCTAAGACGTATATTGTACTGGGGAGTGTAAGTTTGTGTAAATTTCTTCTAATTAAGATTCATTATCAGCGCGTTTTAATTTAGAATGATCGTTCACTCTAAACTAAAAGGTATTTAACATGCAGCGTTCCCGCATCGCTTTATTTGTATTGTCAGCCCTCGTCGGTTCTGTTGCTTTAACTGGTTGTGATCAAGCAACTGAGCAATCACAAGCTTCAGCTCCTAAAGCTGTACCAGTGGGTGTACTTACATTAAAAAGCCAAGCGCTTACTCTCAAAAAAGAACTTCCTGGTCGTATCAGCGCATTTCAAATTGCTGAAATTCGCCCACAAGTAAGTGGTATTGTTCAATCTCGTTTATTTGTTGAAGGTAATGAGGTTAAACAAGGCCAAGCACTGTATCAAATAGACCCTGCTACATTTGAAGCAGACTTAGCAGCAAGTGAAGCAAGCGTAGCGCGCGCAGAGGCAAGCATTGCCAGCTCTAAATCAAAAGCATCGCGTTATAAAGAACTTTTAAAAATTAAAGCCGTGAGCCAACAAGATTTTGATGAAGCAGATGCCGCATACAAGCAAGCTAATGCTGAATTATTAACAGCTAAAGCGCAGTTAAAATCAGCGCAAATTAATCTCGATTACAGCCACGTCTCTTCTCCTATTAGTGGTCAAATTAGTAAATCAAGCGTAACAGTGGGTGCACTTGTAAGTGCTAATCAAAGTACAGCACTTGCTACAGTAACTCAGTTAGATCCAATTTATATCGATTTAACACAATCAAGTAATGAGCTTACCCAACTTAAAAAAGCAATATCATCAGGTGCTCTAACTGTCGATTCGGCTAATCAAACTGACGTTGAACTTATTATGGAAGATGGCTCTATTTATCCTCATAAAGGCACATTACAGTTTTCTGAAGTGACCGTTGATCCAAGTACTGGCTCAGTAACACTGCGTGCTAAATTTTCAAACCCAGAAAAATTATTACTGCCTGGCATGTATGCTCGAGCTTCTATTGTGGAAGGTGTTAAAGCGGGTGCTATTTTAGCTCCGCAACGTGGCGTTAGCCGTAATTCAAAAGGCGAACCAACAGCAATGGTTGTCAGTAAAGACAACACAGTAGAAAGCCGCGTATTAAAAGTAGATAGAACTATTGGTTCTGATTGGCTTGTTACTGATGGCCTAAGTGATGGCGATAAGTTAATAGTTGAAGGTTTACAAAAAATCCGCCCTGGTGCACCTGTGAATCCTTCTGAAATTCAATCGTCTACTAAAGCCGATCAAGCGCAATAACGGAGAGTTTTAATGTCACGATTTTTTATCGATAGACCGATATTTGCTTGGGTACTCGCTATTGTAGTGATGCTTGCAGGTATTTTGGCGATTAGGAGTTTACCTATTTCGCAGTATCCTTCAATTGCACCACCTGCAGTGAGTATTACTGCAACGTACCCTGGTGCATCTGCACGAACACTTGAAGATACGGTAACGCAAGTTATTGAGCAAAAAATGAAAGGGCTTGATGGCTTGCTTTATATGTCATCTACGTCTGAGTCGAGTGGTTCTGCTACGCTTACACTTTCGTTTAGCGCTGAAACTGACCCTGATATTGCACAAGTTCAAGTGCAAAATAAACTAGCTACAGCAACTCCACTATTACCAGAAGCCGTACAAAGGCAAGGTGTGGTAGTTGCAAAATCAGCGCGTAACTTTTTAATGGTTTATGCTTTTGTGTCTAAAGATGGCAGCATGACCAATATTGATATTGGCGATTATGTTTCATCAAACGTGCAAGACGTTGTCTCGCGTGTTGAAGGCGTAGGTGAAGTACAGCTGTTTGGTTCTCAGTACGCGATGCGTATTTGGTTAGACCCTGCAAAGTTACAAAATTATAAGCTTACACCTGCTGATATTAGTGCATCAATTAGTGCGCAAAATGCACAAGTATCTGCCGGTCAACTTGGCGGTATGCCTGCCGTTGATGGTCAGCAACTTAATGCAACAGTAACGGCGCAAAGCCGATTACAAACGCCAGAGCAATTTAAACAAATATTAGTTAAAACCAACCCAGATGGCTCTTTTGTACGTCTAGAGGACGTTGCTAAAGTAGAGCTTGGCGGTGAAAGCTACCGCGTTGTTGCTCGTTACGATGGGCAACCTGCATCAGGTTTAGGTATTAAATTAGCCAGTGGTGCTAACGCACTTGATACCGCAGAGGGCGTTAAAAAAGCAATTGAAGAGCTAAAACCGTTTTTCCCTGAAGGGGTAGATGCGGTAATACCTTACGATACAACGCCGTTTGTCTCGTTATCTATCGAAAAAGTTATTCATACATTAATTGAAGCTGTTGTACTTGTTTTTGTAGTTATGTATTTGTTCCTACAAAACTTTAGGGCAACGCTTATTCCAACAATTGCCGTACCTGTGGTTTTGCTAGGTACATTTGGTATTTTATACACCTTTGGTTATTCAATAAATACACTAACGATGTTTGCGATGGTACTTGCCATAGGCTTATTGGTAGATGATGCAATTGTTGTTGTAGAAAATGTTGAGCGTTTAATGACCGAGGAAAAACTCTCGGCACTTGAAGCTACACGTAAATCTATGGATGAAATTAAAGGCGCGCTGGTAGGTATTGCCATGGTGCTTTCTGCGGTATTTATTCCAATGGCATTCTTTAGTGGCTCTACCGGTATAATTTATCGTCAGTTTTCTATAACACTCGTATCGGCGATGGGGTTATCTGTTTTAGTGGCTCTTATTTTAACGCCAGCATTGTGTGCTACGTTATTAAAACCAAGCCATGTTCATGACGATAGCTCGTTTATTGGTAAGTTTTTCTCTGGATTTAATCGAGGTTTTGATAAAACAAATTCAGGTGCACAAAGCTTTGTAGGGCGCATGCTTACTCACTCTAAACGCTACTTACTTATCTATGGCGTGATAGTGGGTGGCATGGTGTATGTATTTTCGCATTTACCAACGGCGTTTTTACCAGACGAAGACCAAGGTATTTTATTTAACCAAGTTTCATTACCAGCGGGTTCTACAACACAGCAAACGCTTGAGGTTGTTAAAAAGGTAGAAAATCACTTTTTAAACGATCAATCTGAAGCAGTAAACGGTATTTTAACCGTTACAGGTTTTAGTTTTGCAGGCTCTGGTCAAAACTCAGCAATTGCCTTTGTAAATCTTAAACATTGGGATGAGCGTCAGCGTGACGAGTTATCTGTTCAAGGTGTTGCAGGTAAAGCGATGGGCTACTTTTCAACGATAAAAGAAGCATTTGTTTTTGCCTTTCCGCCACCTGCAATTGTTGAGCTGGGAACTGCTAATGGCTTTAATATTTTCTTACAAGACCGTGTAGGCCTTGGCCATGAGGCACTTTTAGCTGCACGAAATCAGTTATTAGGTTTAGCAAGCCAAAGTCCAATTTTAGCGGGCGTGCGTCCAAATGGACAAGAAGATATGCCAGAGCTACAACTTGATACAGATTTGGCAAAAGCCGAAGCGCTTGGTGTGTCGCAAAACGATATTAACAGTACACTTTCGACAGCATGGGGTAGTAGTTATGTGAATGACTTTATTGACCGTGGTCGAGTGAAAAAAGTGTATATGCAAGGTGATGTACAATCTCGCATGGTGCCTGAGGATCTAAATAAGTGGTATGTACGCAATGATAATGGCGATATGGTGCCCTTTTCAGCGTTTGCTAGTGCCTACTGGACGTATGGTTCGCCGCGTTTAGAGCGTTACAATGGTTTTTCAGCAATGGAAATTCAAGGTAGTGCAGCGCCAGGTTACAGTACAGGCCAAGCAATGGATGAAATGGAGCGTTTAGTTAAACAATTACCAAATGGTATTTCGTCTGAGTGGACCGGTATTTCATTCCAAGAGCGCTCTAGTAGCGGTCAAGCACCTCTACTATATGGCCTATCGCTGTTATTTGTATTTTTATGTTTAGCCGCGCTTTATGAAAGTTGGTCGGTACCGTTTGCGGTAATGATGATTGTGCCACTGGGTATATTTGGTGCAATTATGGCAGCGCTTGGCGGTGGCTTATCTAACGATATCTACTTGCAGGTAGGCTTGTTGACCACCATTGGTTTGGCATCTAAAAATGCGATACTGATTGTAGAGTTTGCGATTCATAAAATGGAAGAAGGGCTTGGCTTAGTTGATGCGGCTATTGCTGCTGTTCGCCTTCGTTTGCGTCCAATACTTATGACTTCGATGGCCTTTATTTGTGGTGTTTTACCGCTTGCTATTGCCTCAAGCGCGGGTTCTGGTGCGCAAAATGCGTTAGGTATTTCGATTATTGGCGGCACACTTGCATCATCAATATTAGTTGTTGTTTTTGTACCGTTATTCTTTGTGTTAGTGCGCCGTGTATTTCCTGGCAAAGCTAAAGAGACTACGAAGGAGAGCGCAGAATGAGCATTAAAACATTCAGCCTAAGTGCAATTGCTTTATTGGTGCTAAGTGGTTGCCAACTAGCGCCAGAGCAAAAAGACCTTGCTTTACCAGTATCTGATGCTTATGCATCAGATACTGGGCAAAGCGCTGCGCAGCAATTAAATTGGCAGCAGTTTTTTAATGACGAAAAACTACAAACGTTAATTAGTCAAAGCCTTGAGCATAACAAAGACATGCAAATTGCAGTGCTTAATGTGCAGCGTGTGCGTGGTTTATATCAAATTGAAGACTCTGCTTTGTATCCATCCCTTGATTTAAATGCCTCAGGTACGCGCCAGCGTTTACCGGCTGACTTATCAGGTACTGGCGATGCAGCTATTAGCTCGCAATACAGTGCAACAGTGGGTATTACCTCTTACGAGTTAGATATTTGGGGCAAGGTAAGTAACCAATCAGCGCAAGCACTGCAAAACTTATACTCTACAGAGCTTAGTCAATACAGCACGCAGGTGTCTTTAATTTCAGAGTTGGCAAATGCGTGGCTAAATTATGCAACTGATTTGCAACTGCTAGAGCTTGCAAAAGAAACGCTTACCTCTCAGCAAGAGTCATTATCGCTTACGCAAAAAAGCTTTGATTTAGGTGCGACGTCTTCAATTACCCTTGAGCAGCTTAAAAGCACAGTTGCTACGGCAAAAGTAGACATAGCAACGTACAAACGTTTGTTAAAGCGTGATAAAAGTGCCTTAGATTTATTAGTAGGTAAATCTGTTTCAGCTGATTTACTACCTAATAAAGACCTGACTAACTTGATCAGTATGCCAGAAGTACCCGTTGGTTTACCGTCTGACCTGTTATCACAGCGCCCTGATATTAAAGCCGCTGAGCATTTAATGCTTGCTGCTAATGCCAATATTGGTATTGCTCGTGCGGCGTTTTATCCAAGCATAAGCTTAACAGCCAATGCGGGGTCAGCTTCAAGTGACTTAAGTGGCTTGTTTGATTCAGGCTCTGGGACATGGAGTTTTGTGCCGACAATTAGCTTACCTATTTTTAATATGGGACGTAACCAAGCAAATCTTGATGTAGCAAAAGCAGATCAAGAAATTGCAGTGGCAACGTATCAGCAAAAAATTCAAAATGCGTTTCGCGAAGTTGCCGATGCACTTGCTGATAGAGAAGGTTACCAAGAGCAATTAAGTGCCCTTGATATGCTTATAAGTAGTCGACAAATCACGTTTGATTTATCAAAAATGCGTTACGAAAAAGGCGCAGATAGCTACTTGCAAGTACTTGATGCTCAGCGTACGTGGTACGGCGCTGAGCAGCAGTTAATTGCGGGTCAGCAAGCGTATCTTGCGAGTCAAATTAACTTGTACAAAGCGCTTGGTGGCGGATGGAATGTAGCCAGTGAAACAACTCAGGAAGAGAAATAATATTTGCGGCTTTTAAAGCCGCATTACATATTTATATAGCGAGACTATTTATAGCTCTTGCTTTACTGAGTTTATGACTTGGTAGTGGAGTTGAACATGAAGCCTAAAGCAAAAAGGCAAACAGATCCCGCGATAGCACTTGCTAGGCGTGAGCAAATTTTATCAGCTGCTGCAGAGTGTTTTCGCCGTAAAGGTTACCACGGTGCAGGTATGGCAGAAATATCTAAAACGGCAGGGATGAGTGCAGGCCATATTTATAATTACTTTGAAAGCAAAGAGGCGATTATAGAAAGCATTATTGAAAAAGACATGGAAGAAATGTTCTCTATCTTTCAAAAGTTTGAAGATCACCCTGGTGATGTTTTGGCGGCTCTTTTAGATGGCTTAAATATTGGCGTGCAAAGACACATGGATACAGGCTCATGTGTTATCGATTTAGATATGATGGCAGAAGCGGGTCGTAATATTAAAGTCGCTACTCTTTTGCGTGAAACCGATATTCAAGCAAGAGGGCGCATGAGGCAGCTTTTAGCAAGCGAGCGAAGTGCGCTCAAAGACATTGATGAGCGTGAACTTGAAAGCCGAATTAATGTTATTTTTTCGATGATGGCAGGGTTATTACTTAGAAAGTTACTTTACCCTGAGCTAACCGAAGAAACGGTACTCATAGCGCTTCGCCCTGCGATGAAAACATTACTGATGCCATTTGATAAAGCGCAGTAACGCTCAAAATAGATAACTAAAAAGTAAGCTAGCCAATATTTTGGCTAGCTTTTTTATTTATACTATTTAAAAACGCTCGATTGACCACTGAAGTGCAATGATTGCGATAGCAATGGAGCCCATTGGCATTAACCACTTTTTATACCAAGTGTAGTGTCGTACATAAATGAGTATTGGTAAGGCTATCAGTAAGATACTAAGTTGACCGATTTCGACGCCTAAATTAAACGCCAATATACTAAGCAGTTGATAGTCGCTCGACAAGCCAAGCTCGCCAAGTACGCTCGCAAATCCCATCCCGTGCAGTAAACCAAAAGCAAAAGTAAGCCAACCTAAACGAAGTACCAACGGCCACACATTATTTAATGCTGCAAATAAAACCGATATAGCAATTCCAAGCTCTACCCAGCGGCTATTTGGTGAGACTAAGCTCATAGCTGTTGCGGTAAGCGTAATAGAGTGCGCAAGCGTAAACGCGGTTACTATCCATGCTGTGTGTTTAATAATTTGTTTTTTAGAGCTAATACCTTGCCATGCTTTATCGCTGCGCTTTAAAACACAGGTAAGTAACAAAGCGATTAAAAATAAAATATGATCAATACCAATCCAAATATGTAAAACACCCTGATACACGTATTGATTAAAGGTACTTAAATAACTTGTTTGCTCAAAGCTGAACGTTTGTTGTGCCTCATTGATATTAAATACACGAGATACACCGTTTATATTTACGATGGATTTATGATTGGCATCGGTTTTAAAAAAAGCAGAATAGGAAAGGGAGATTGTTTCATTGTCATCACAGCTAAACTGCAGCGGAATCACCAAATAAGGCTGGTTAAAATGGTTATCTAGCTGATAGATACCTTCACTTTTTAAAGGGCATGATTGCGCGTTTTGCGTGATATTTAAATTTTCTTCAATGAAGTTATTAATTGAGCTGCGTTTTGCTTTTATTTCTGCCCACGAAATTTGCCCGTTTTTATCTAAATCCAGAGGTACTGCGTGCTCTAAGTCGGCTATATTAATTTGCCAGGTACCCGTGTATTGGTTTTTGTTGGTGTCGTTATTGTTCTCGCTATTTAAGGTTATATAACTTGTACTTAGTTGATGGGCAAAGCTGTAAGTTGAAAAAATACACAGCATTAAAGTGAGTATAAATAGATAAGGCGTTTTCATAGTGTGTCTCGTTGCATCGCTTTTGCTTGAGTAAGTAATTGCTCATCGGTGCTCATTTTAGCCTGTTGCCAATTAATATGAGCCCAGTAAAGTGCTTTTTCGCGATTTGGTTGTACATCAAGGTAATATTTAGCTAAGTCACTTGCATGAAAAGAATCTTTGCGAAGCTCTCGTAGTGTAACTCTTTGCGCCATTGTATTTTGCCATTTTTTATCGCGTTTATTTAGTTTTTTTTCTGCGATTGAAAGTCTTAGCAAAATAGCATCCTCTAAATTACTTTTATCAGGAAGCAGTACGCTTAATGTATTTAATACTTGTTGTGGTTGATTTAGAGCAATTTGAATATCGGCCCATAAAACAATAAGGCTCACAGGGGCTTGAACTAAATCTACACTTTGTAAGTGAGACATAGCTTGTTTGTAGTTATTTAAACGGTAGCTCATTTCACTTAAAACATGGTTTGTAGCTAGGCTAGTTTGATTATTATTTATAATTTTTACTAATGCTTGGTAGCTGTCTAAAACGCTTTCATGTTGGCTTTGTACATCGAGTACACAGGTGCTAGCAGTAATAGTGCTTACTTTCCCAATTAAGGCTACGCAGTGTTTTTTTGCTTGTGCAAACTTACCTTGAGTCATAAATATATTGGCTAGCAATAAATGGCTATTACTATGTTTTGGCTCTCCAATCAAAACGTTGTTAGCAATATCAATAGCTTCGTTGAAAAGGTGCTCTTTTTGTAAAACGCGAGCATATAAGTAACCAATTTGAGATGAGGGTGTTTGTTTATATAGCTGGGCTAAACGGGTTTTAAGTAGCCCCTGTAAACGCTCTGTTTGGCCTACATATTGGCTGTTAGTGACTAATGTATTTATTTCGTCAACAGAGAGGGAAGCACTAAGCGTTGAATTACTTTTGGCAATAACTGCATCATCTTTTGGGGTAAAAGGCGCAGCGCTCAACGCAAAGGGTGTTAGGCATAAAGTAATAAATGCGACGGACTTAAAAATTGATAAATGCATTATAAATATCCTTTGAAAAAAGCCATCCATGGCCTGTCAGCTTAATGACTTGGTTAGTTACCGTTTGTTGAAATTAATCCATCAACATCGGTATCTGTGTTTGTAAACACCCGACCGTTAACAGTTAACGGCTCTGCATTTGGCGCTTGATTAAATGCATCGGTTGCAAATTGAGCAAAGTCGACTTGTAGTGCGTCAATTGTAATGTTTACTGTTGCAGTTACTTGCGAATTAACGCCATCACTTACACCAAACATAAAACTATCTGAACCTGTCACTTCTTTATTTGGTGTATAGGTAAAGTTACCATCGCTATTAACGGTAACAGTTCCAAGAGTTGGTTCACTTGTTAATGAGTAAGTAAGCGAATCGCCATCATTGTCGGTTGCGCTAAGCATATCGGTAATGCTTACTTCAGTTTGTGTAGTTAGCATTACATCACTTGCGGTCGGCGCTGTGTTTACAACCGGTGTAGGCTGTTTTTTATCATCATCGCTACTACATGCTCCCAATGTTAATGCACTGAGGAGAACACAAATATGGGTAGTTTTTAAATTACGCATTATTTTACTCCTTATTTAGAGCCAGCAAGTGGTGTTGCAAGGTACGGGAATGATGAATCCATCATTGTTGCATCAATAGGTGCGCCGTCTGTAAATGGCACTGTGCCTGTATTAGCATCCTCTGGTGCACAAAGTCCTAAATCAGTGTCTTCACCATTTACAGGAATCGGATGACATAAACGACCCATCACAACACGAAGTGCAATATCAACCACATCATCACCCGGGCGACGACCATTTGGGAAGCCGGCTAAATCATTACCCGCTACACCAAATGCAGATTGATCAGCTTGCGCTGTTGCTGCAATGCCTGTATTTAAACGCAGCATTTCTGAAGGTGTTACAGTTGCTTGCTGATTAACGCCTGCAAAACCCGTTAAAAATGCAGTGATTAAATCAGTACGCGGAAAGTTAGTCGGTGCCAGCGTTTCAAAGTTAGTATCTAGTGTTGTATTAACAGCATCTTTAAATAAAATATTTAATAACTCTGGTAGTGCAGGGTGAGATACATAATCTAAAAATTGTGCATCATCTTTCGGGTGCGCTGTTGAGAATGTGTCTTTATCTTTAATGCCAATTACAAGCTCGTTTACAAGCGGGCTACCCAAGCGTGAAACTTGTGTTAAAGCACCACCATTAACGGCGTTATTAGTAAATTTAGCATTAGGGTTTAATACGCGAGCTTGAGGTAGGCTTGCTGTTGTCCATGCACCAATTACTTTATTTCCATCACCTACAATACAACTCTTTGGTATTTCGATAGCGATTGATGTTACGTTTTTATCTGCAAGATCGTCGTTATCAGCAGATTGCGTTATACCACCTGGGAAACCACCGCCGTCACCAGCACCTGGGGCGCTATCACCTTCTACAGGTACATAGTTAACTAAATCAAATGTCTTACCTAGGTTAACTACAAATGGGTCTTTTCGTTGTCCTACAAAAACTTGTGCCATGTTTTCACAGTTAGGAATTGAAACCTGATAAACAAATTGGTCAGCATAAGTTTGATAATCACTCATCGATCCAAATGTTTTATCACCTACATAATCAAGCGGTTTAGAAAATGAGCTTGAGTTTGATGCAGTGTTATTTAATACCGTTGTTTCGCCAGTACGCTGCGCGCCGCTAATCATGGTCATTGTGTATGATTCACTAAAATTTGCTGCGCTGTCATCACCTGCAGCCACGCCGCCAACATTTTTAAGTGGTACCGAAACTGTTCGTTGATTACCTTCAGGTCCAACTGTTAATTGCACGCCTTGATTGTCGTTAGGGAGCATGCTTTTAAAGTTAAACGCAAATGTAATATCTTCAACAGCATCTCCGTCGTTATCTATATGAATGCTGTAGGTAGCATCTGGGTCCATTGCAAAGTAATTAGGACCGCCGTATGCATCTTGCAGCGGGATATAGTTAGCTATTAGTGTTACAAAATCACCACGACCTTGTTCGTAACTATTAAATACATAAAAATCGGTTGAATCTAAAGTCGGGAAACGGCTTATATTTGGCGCTTCTCTGTGGCTAGATGCTTCACTTGGTGCACTTACAAATGTACTACATATTACTACTGCGAGTATTGATGGAGTTAAAGCTTTCATGACTTTGTCCTTTAGTTTTGATTGAAGTCATAGCTAATAACGGGGCGGGATTTAAATTGGATGCAAAAAAGTTAAATTATTTTATTTTTTTTGTTAAAAAGTTTAAAAGTAGGTTGGCTGCTTTGTGTAAGCAGCCAACTTTGGTAATAATAGTCGGGTTATAAAAGTACCAGCTCTGTGGTGTAAAGCACTTCAGTGGGAGAGCCATTTGGTGAGCCACCTATAGGCTCTAAACTCACTGCTAACAATGCGATATCACTTGCGTTAAAGCGGTTATCTTTAAATAATATTTTACTGCCTTGCTTGGGCAGTAAACCCAATGAAATAGGTGCATCTTGACCTTTTAAAATCATCCACAGCTCATAATCTTTATTAGTTTGAGCAACCAATTGGCTACTAGCTTTAATTGAGAGCCCTTGCTCGCTTACATCAATAAACCACAATGATTGTTTATCTTGATTTTGAACCAAAGCAATTTGCTGAGTTTGCATAACATTGGTACTAGGCTGAATAACCAAAAAGGCTAAAACAATGCATGCGGCAGTCGCCACAAAAGACCATGTACGCCAAATTGAAGGCTTGGTATGTATGACTGTTTTACTTGTTTGTGGTCTGTTTTCAATACGCTGTAGTATATTTACCCATACATCGTCATGTGGCGTTTGCGGTGTAATAGCACTCGCTAAGTTGTTTAGGTTTTGCTCCCACATATTTGTTGCTTCACGTGCTTGATTTGAGCTAAGTAACAGACGCTGAAAACGCTTACGGGCAAGCCCTCTAAGTGTGCCAAGCACGTACTGCCCAGCAAGCGCGTCTAATAGTTCGGGTTTATTATAATTCATAATGTTAAACACCTTTGTAGCTGCATAAGCCCACCCCTGATCCAGCTTTTAACTGTACCTAATGGCGTTTCTATATGATCCACTAACTCGCTATGACTCAGCCCCTTATAATAAGCTAAGTGAATAGCTTGTTTTTGTTGCGGCTCAAGCTGTTCGATACAATTGACCAGTTTCGTTTCTTCATCGTAATTAACGTCGATACTTTCATTTTCATATTCGTCATCGCCTAACGACTGCTCTTTTCGTACTTTGTGATATCGAAGTAAGTCAAGACTTCTGTATCTGACTATACTTATCATCCAACTAATAACGGTGCCTTTAGAGGCGTTATATTCAGATGCGTTATGCCAAATTTTTATAAAAGCGTCTTGTAGTGCCTCTTCCGCATAAGCTCTGTTAGTGAGCATATTTAAGCTAATAGCAAAAAGTTTGCCGCTAGTTTGTTGATATAAACTTGAGAAAGCATTTTTGTCTCCTTGTGCTGTTGCGCACAAAAGAGGGAGTAAATCATCGTTATCCATAGGGGTCCTGTTTTTCTTATTATCATTGAGTAAACGGTTGAGGGTGTGATTTGGATGCAAAAAATTTAATTGCCTTTTAGATTAGCTGCTTTATACGTTAGTACAAGCAATAACCGATCAGTGTTTGAAATTTAGACGTGTAAGTATAATTTATTCACATATTTGTAAAAAATGCACAAAGAGCGGTCTGTAGTAGATTTTAGTTTATTAATTACTATATATATCAATGATCTACTGTTCGAGTTTGAATTTTAAATGGCATTTATATGGCGTGATATTTGCAAAAGAGTACATAAAGCCGTTTAAATTAGAATTAGAAAATCGGAATTATTTACACAAAGGAGAGACTATGTGGGCTGCAATTAGTTATTTACTATTAGCACTACTGCTTATTTTTATTGGTTGGGAAGTGAACTCTGTTTATTTTGCTATTGTTTTTTATTGGACTGCGCTGTCACTTTTATTAGTGAGTACCGCGTATATTTTTAATACAGCAAAAATATTTAGAAAGCGTGAAAATGGGGTGATCCCATTTTATATACGGTGGGCGTTTGTGCCATTCTTATTCGGTGTGCAAATTTATAATGCCTGGTCACGTAAGCGCGATAAAGTGCCGCCCATTCAACAAATAAACGAAAACCTATTTTTAGCTTGCCGATTATTTCCCTCAGATATAGACACATTAAAAGATAACGGGATTACGGCGATTTTAGATGTTACGTGTGAATTCGACGGACTCGAGTGGAGTTCAACACAAGAGAATATTAATTATTTAAACATTCCGGTGCTCGATCATAGTATTCCTACCCATTCTCAGTTAAATCAGGCTATTAATTGGATTCATCACCATATTAAAGAAGACCATCGCGTAGTCGTTCATTGTGCTTTAGGGCGTGGGCGCTCTGTTTTTGTCATGGCGGCTTATTTACTGAGCCAAAACAAAAATGCAGATGTGCATGAAGTACTTGCACAAATAAAAGAAACCCGCGAAACCGCAAATTTAAATAAGCATCAACTTCGCCATTTAGCTAAGCGACATAAAAAAGGCGAATTACTGATTAAAAACAAAGCCGTTTTAATTGCAAACCCTGTATCTGGTACACGATTATGGGAAGAAAAAGAGCACTTAATTGTTGCGCGGCTATCGGACTATTACGATTTGAAAGTACTCACTACTACAAAAGAAGTTAACGGTATTGAGCTGGCTAAACAGGAAATTGCGCAAAATCCGGATATTATTATCGCATGCGGGGGAGATGGTACAGTGGCCGAAGTTGCAAGCGTACTTGTAAATACACAATGTAAACTAGGCATCATCCCTATGGGGACTGCAAACGCCCTTGCGCATGTATTGATGGGTATTACCTCTAAGTTTATTCCAGTAGAACAAGCCTGTGACCTAATTATAGATGGTCAAACAAGCATAATAGATACTGCTTATTGTAATAATGAATTAGTACTTTTATTAGCGGGCATTGGTTTTGAGCAATCAATGATAGAAAAAGCAGATAGAGAGTCGAAAAATAAGTCGGGGCAACTTGCCTATCTAAATGGTTTTTTTGAAGCTTTTGGCGAACAAAAATCACAGCTACTTAATGTAAAACTCGACGATAATGAGCCCAAAGAAATATGTACAAATAGCTTTATTGTGGCAAATGCCGCGCCTTTTACAACATTATTGGCTCAAGGTGGTGGGCAGCCAGATCATAGTGACGGGCTTCTTGATGTAAATTGGCTAACACCCAATAATGAAAACTCAACAACCATTTTAAGTATTGCTGAGCTGATGTACAGTAGCTTAACGCAAACACATTTAGCTATAAACTCGCACCATACAAATGCTAAAAGAGTCGAGGTTACAGGCGAAGGTGAGCTTAAATACGTACTTGATGGTGAAATTAAAACTGCTCACAAACTCGTTATTACTATTGAGCCGGCTTCATTAAATGTGATTTGCAAAGAGCAATAAATCGCGCTAGTTATAATCAAAAAAGGAGCTAAATTAGCTCCTTTTTTACATCATTTTTTAATTGATGGCCAAACAAACCCTGTTGTATCCGGCGCTTGAGAAGATGTTTCTCTTGGTGCACTTTTTGGTCTACGAATAGGCTTATTATTTATAGTGTGAATATAAAGTGCTTCCACTTTATCGCGAGCCCAAGGCGTTTTACGCAAAAACTTTAAACTCGATTTAATGCTGGGTTGATCAGTAAAACATTTAATTTTTACTTGCTCGCCAAGTGTTCTCCAGCCAAGTCGCTGTTCTAACTCAACAAGTATTTGTTCTAGCGTTACCCCATGTAAAGGGTTTTTAGGTTGATTATTCATAGCCATACTACTTATTTAAACTGCGTGCATTGTAGCTTAAATCAGCTTTTAGCGCTAATTCACAGTGATTGTTTTAGGAGCTGTTGGGTAAATAGTATTACCTTGCTTATCTATTTTAAGCCAAATGAGTTGGCTGTTACTGTGTTGGGGTGTTTTAGCACCACACAAAAGTGTAAAAGAGTGAACTTGTATTAATGCGCCTTCGCTATAGCGTTTGTTGTCGTACCAACAGTTAGATTCTTCATTTACAAACTGGTTTGCATCAATAATAGAATGGGTTTTAAGGGTTGTTGCTTCACTAAGTATTGAATACGATAAGCTGCTAAAACAAAAGCATAGAATTAAAAAGTTACGCATTAGAGGCCTTTAAATAGGGAGGGTTAAAAATAATACATTAAGCTAAAAAACGTGCTAGTGTAAAGTACACAAAGTGATTTTAATTATAAACTTAGTTACACACAGAACAACTTAGATTCAAATAAAAAGGTGCACACAATGCAATTTAATCAAACAATGATCGAAGAATTCACACTATTAGCAAAGTTTCCTCGCGACAGTAAAATGCAGGGTATTAAATTACACTCAGACGCAGAGCCAAGCTTACTTAGTGCAGCGCAACGTTTATTTGAAAAAGGGATTATAGATAGCCCAGATGGCGGATATTTAACTGATCTGGGCTTAGATTTAATTGAGCATATTACGGTTATTCATAGTGCGCTACAAAGTTAGCTAACCTGAGATCTGGTTAGTTACTAAACTAGCTTAATTTGCATCGGGTTGATTTTGCGGTGCAGCATCATTAAATGCAGCTAATTTATTACAATGCTCGTAAATGGCTGCAATTTTTGGATAAGTGCTCATATCTACGTTAAAACGAATTGCATTAAATACTTGCGGCACTAAACAAATGTCAGCAAGTGTTGGTTGGTTACCAAAGCAGTAGCCATTATTTTCGTTTAGCATCAGTTCTATTTTTTCAAAACCAACTTCTATCCAATGTCGATACCACTTATTTTTAGCCTCGTCATTAACACCTAATTCGCTTGATAAATACTTCAGCACGCGTAAATTATTAACAGGATGAATATCGCAGGCAATGGCAAAGCTTAAATTTCTTATTTGTGCTTTTTGCCACGCAGTCCCTGTAATTAATGGCGATTGCGGATAAGTTTCATCAAGCCACTCAAGTATTGCAAGCGATTGTGCTAAAACACCATCATCAGTTTCGAGTGCAGGTAGTAACCCTTGCGGATTAGTCGCTAAGTATTCCTCCCCAAGCTGCTCCGATTTTAAAAGGTTAACAATAGCAAGTTCATGATCGATTGCTTTTAAGTTAAGCGCTATACGCACTCTATAAGCCGCTGATGAGCGAAAGTAGCTGTATAATTTCATAATTAATCCTGTGAACCTGTAAATTGTTTTTTAATAGTACGCCAGCAATCGGTGTAGTTTAGTTGGCGCTCTTTACCTTCTAATGCATATTTTGTCGGTGAAATTATATAGCGTGACTCAAACATAAAGGCCAATGTGTTTTCGTATTTTTGTGGTGTAAGCTCAGCGTTTGAGGCTTTTTCAAATACGTCGGCTTCAGGTCCATGTGGCGACATACAATTGTGTAAACTTGCGCCACCAGGTACAAAACCATGCTCTTTTGCATCATACACACCTTCAATTAAGCCCATAAATTCACTCATAATATTGCGGTGATAATACGGCGGGCGAAATGTATTTTCGGCTACCATCCAACGCGGTGGAAATATCACAAAATCGACATTTGCCATACCCTCAGTAGCAGAAGGAGAGGTTAGTACAGTGAATATAGAAGGATCGGGGTGATCAAAGCTCACTGTATTCATTACATTGAAACGCGATAAGTCGTATTTATAGGGCGCACTATTACCCGTCCATGCAACCACATCAAAAGGAGAGTGCTTAATTTCACAGCTAAATAAATTACCGTTAAATTTAGAAACAAGCTCAAAGTCACCCTCTTTATCTTCAAAGGCCGCTACAGGGTATTGAAAGTCTCTGTCGTTGGCATAACCGTTTGCACCAACAGGTCCTCGCTCTGCAAGCTCTAACGCATGGCCATAATTTTCACAAATATAACCACGGGCTGTATTATCAATTAAGTCAACTGAGAACTTAATTCCTCTGGGAATTACAGCAATTTCACCTGGTTTAATGCTTAACTTACCGCACTCGGTGTGAATTAATAACTCACCATGCTGAGGGACAAACAACATTTCGCCATCGGCATTGCAAAAGTAACGCCCTTGCATTGACTGATTAGCGACATATACATGAATGCCAATACCAGATTGCCCATTAGCACTGCCATTAGCAGCCATCGTTACTAACCCATCAATTAAATCAGTAGGCTGTGAAGGCATATCAATAGGATTCCAACGTAGCATTGTTGGTGGTGTTATGGCTTCAGTGATTGGGGCTGTTCTTATTAGGCCGTTATCTATTGCTTGGTAATCACCTTGCACTACAGACGGACGAAGGCGGTAAAACCAAGTGCGACGATTTGAAGCGCGAGGAGCCGTAAATGCAGTCGAACTAAATTGCTCTGTGTATAAATCGTATTTAACTTTTTGTGGGCTAAATTGTCCTATTGGCAGTGCACCGGGTAGCGCTTGTGTTTCAAATTCATTACCAAAACCTGTCATATAACTTAATTGTGTCGCCATTACTGACTCCTGTGAGAGGGGGGTTGGTTTAATATTATTTTTATTTCAGTTAAGATACTCTCAAGTGAGACTAATATCAAATGTGCAACTACGCATCCGTGTAAATATTAATGAACACTAAAGTAAGCCTTATAAAGCTGGGATAACCAAAAATGAAAATTGATTTAGCAACGTTCTTACCTTATCAATTAACGAATGTAGCAACACGTGTAAGTAATGACTTTGCCGAGGTTTATCAAACTAAATACGGTTTAAATATTCCGCAGTGGCGAATACTTGCTAATTTAGCGCAGTATGGTCAGAGCAACGCAAAGGATTTATGCACGCAAGCAAATATGGACAAGTCGACAGTGTCGCGTGCGGTAAAAGTTTTAATAGATAAAGGTTTAGTGAAAAGTGAGTTAAATGCACAAGATAAACGCGCTGCCTTACTTGTACTGAGCAAAGCAGGGCAAAACTTATATGAGCAAATAGCACCCGATGCACTGAATTGGGAAAAACAATTACTGAATACTTTAACCAACGAAGAATACGAAGTGTTAGTGGGTATTTTTGAAAAGTTAAATAACAAATTAAAGGCATAAAAAAGCCCACCAAAGTGGGCTTTTAAAAGATGTTTTAGGCTACAGCTCTAAATTAGAAAGTGTAACGAACACCTACTTTAATTTTGTAAGTTGAATCTTCCGCTTCAAAAGTAAAGTCATCATTTATAGGGTTGCCAATGATATATTTACCAGTTGCTTGGTCAATATCCATCTCAACAACATCTCTGGAGTTGTTATTCTGGCGGTAAACCTTACCTTTAGATGAATCAATTAGGTTTAATAAGTTATCTATAACGAAATAAAACTCGCCACGATGATCATCTGCAAAACCAGGAATTTCTTGTGATACGTACAAATCCATTGTAGTTACCCAAGGTGTTTTTCCTTGGCTTCTATCAGCAAAACCACCAGCAGAACCTGAAAGTCCCAGACTGTCAAAGTGAGCTAAAACTTCAGCTTCGCTAACACCATCAGCATAAATCACATTTGGATCATTTGCTGTTGGAACGTAAGGTAAGTAGTTGCCGCCATATGTTGTGCCACCAGATGGTTGAATTAGGTCTTGGTCAAAGAAACGTCCACCAGTTAGGTTCTCTAAACTTACTAGCTGGCTATAAGCTGAACCAGAATTACGCTCAATAAATAAGTTAAACTTGGTTTTATAATTTTCAATTAATTCAGCCGTATACCCTAGATTAATTACAAATCTATGCTCAGTTTCATAAGGTGAAACACCAACTTGAGTCTCTTGATGGTCTCCAAAATGGCCAAAGCGATAATTACTACGTGCTGTTGATGAACTCCCAGGGTTACCATCTGTAATATCTTGATTTGTATAAGACGCATCAAATTTGAAGCCGTTATCCCAAGATTTAGATATACCAGTACTTAAGATAACAGATCTGCCATCGTCATCAGCATTTGTTAACATTATCTCAAGGTCAGATGTATTATAGAAAGGTAATGCGCCGTCGATCGTGCTACCAATTACAGAATCGTTGTCTAATATAGCAGCGTTAATCCATTCAGCGCTATTTTCCTTTTTAGTATAAATAGCTGTAGTTGTCCAAGCAAAACCTTCACCAAGGTATGGAATATCTAAATTAACATCACTGTTTAACATGAATGTCCACTGTGAAGGTATTTCAAAATCAGGATCAATGAAGTTTGACGGAGAACCTTCCGTACCTGAATCTACTGCTGCTATGGCAGCATCAATAGGGTTATTTAATGCAGTAGTAGGTATAGAAATACCACGGTCTGAATAAGACTGACTACTAATACCATCGTTTGAGTAAGAGTTAGATATCCAAACGTTAGGGTTACCGCCAGCATAACGACCAGCACTACCTCTTATGGTTACATCTTCATTAAGCGTATAGGTAAAGCCAACGCGGGGTAGTATTATATCTACGCCATCTAGGTTGTTTGTATTATCGAAACCAGTACGAGTTTCTAATCCAGCGTTGTAAATCGGCTTATCGTCAGAGCCCAAACGCTCATAACGTAAGCCAGCAGATAATATTAAGTCGTCACTGTAATCCCATGTATCATTTACATATAGAGCGATATCATTTCGCGAAAACTTAGCAATTACAGCTGCAGGATTGTTACCGGTACCATTACTATAGCTATATTCAGATGCTATTTGGTCATTAAAATCTTGTAAACTATTAAATGAGATAATACCTTTTGAACCAGGTAGAAATTGATTCTCAATATCTAGTACATCGTATTTGATACCAAACTCTATAGTGTGTTTATCTAACAGGTATGTACCATCGAACTTAACTGTAAATAAATCGTTTTCCAGTGTGTTGGAATGACGAAATTCATCAGAGCCAAATGCAATAGCACCTTCTTCACCATCACCATCTACATCAAGGTTTAAGATGGTAATATCGCCTAGATTAGATGAATTGCCAAGGGATATAGCGCCAGTTTCAACCGACTTTTGAGTTACGCTAATTTGCGTTGAGAATTCGTCAGTCCAATCTGAATATAAAGTTGAACTGAAGTTGTCTAACTTTTGAGCGTTGTTATACCACTGGGTACTCAATCTTAGTTCTGTATTACCACTAGTCATGTTACGAGTACTATTACCTTCACTGTGCATATATACGAAATTAGCACGATGGTAATCATTGATATTCCAATCAATTTTTGCAATGTACTTTTCATCATTTAACTGAGGTTGTACATCTGATTCACCAATATCACTAATACCATAAACATCATTAGCTATGGCTCTAACTGCCTCTAAATCGGCAGTAGTTACAGTTGTTTTATTTGTTCCAACATTTGAACCAGCTACGCCATATTCTAATTGTTGCGGTGATTCAAATTTTTCATAAGCGGCAAAAATAAATAGCTTATCTTTAATTATTGGGGCACCAAAAGATGCGCCATAATTTTTTTCTTCAAAATCTAATTCAAGCTTTTCACCAGAAGCATCTTTTGGAGAGCCAGCCCAATCGCTGCTTAATTTTTCATAAAAGACACTGCCGTGCAGTTCATTCGTGCCTGATTTGAATACGGCATCTACATTACCACCAGTAAATCCACTTGATTTTGCATTAATTGGAGCAACAGAGACGGAAACTTGATCTAGTGCATCTAGAGGGAAAGGGTTACGCTGAGTAGGGTAGCCATTGCCATTTAGACCAAAATCATCATTTAGTGGTATACCGTCAATAGTTATTGAATTTGTGCGAGGATTTGATCCTGCGATCGTCATAGAGCTCTCGCTACCAGGCTGAATAACTACTAAAGGATTGTTTTTAACAATATCTTTTATATCACGACCTATACTAGGTGTTGTAGTTATTGCTTCTTGTCCAAAGTAAGAGTCATTTGCAGATGAATTGAATAGAACTGGGGAGCCAGTTACAACAATAGACTCCATGCTGTTACTAGATAGTTGTTGATCTAGCTGTCTAGTTTCGCCAAGTGAAAGATAAACATCTTCAATTTGAACATCTCGGTAAACATTAGAATCAATAATTATTTTGTAAGGACCACCTACACGAAGGCCAGTGGCATTGTATGTACCTGTATCGTTTGTTGTTACTACTCTGCGGGTACCTGTTGGCTCATGAACTAATATTAGTTTAGTATTTGCTGCAGGATTACCATTAGGGCCAGATATTTGCCCTTTAACTGATGACGTTGTGTCACTAGCGAATACGCCACCACTCACACCAACACAAGCTGCAATAGCGAGTGATAGAGCTGTTTTACGAAGTTGAATTTTCATTTTGTTTTCCCATGTGGTTTATTAAACTTTTTATATTTATAAAGTATTTGCACTAAACAAACGAACCAAATTCATGCAGTACTAAATCTATACATATTATACATTAGTTTATGTTTACAAATAAGCTACAAGTGTAATGTTTTTTATGTTTATAGATTAATGCTACGGATTATTAATGTTAATAATGAAATGTTCGTGTTGTAAAAGAGAGTAAATACTATTTATGACAAATAGATGAAAAAGGGAGTTTAAATGAAAAAACCCATTACAAAGTTGTAATGGGTTTAACTAATATAAAGCGTAATGTTTTATTAGGTATTAAAACTTATAGCTAACACCAATTTTAGCTTGCCAAGCTGACGATGAAGTATTGATTTGTGTATAATTACGAACATCAGCACCGTTAAATTTATTATTGATGATGTATCGACCTTGATCATCTATACCAGAAAGTTCATATAAGTCTTGATTTGAATATCTTAAACTTTTCTCAATACCCCAATCACTATTTAACAAGTTGGCAAAGTTATCAATCATGAAGTAAACCTCACCGCTATGACCTTTTGCGAAACCTGGGATCTCTTGTTTGACACTAATATCCATAGTAGTAACCCAAGGCTGTGTACCTGAATTACGATTTAGAATCTGGCCTCGCTCAGAGATACCTGCACGGTTTAACAATGTTTCAAGTTCATTCCATGATAAACCCGACTTATCCCAATTTACACTTGCATCGTCGGCACCTGTAGGAATATATGGAAGATAGGCTGAATCGCTATAAAACGCACTTGTATCTCCTAAGTCTCTCATTTTATACATATCCATAGTGTAGCTAAATGGACGACCAGAACGACGTTCAAAGTAAACGTTAAACTTAGTTGCGTAGCCACTAAAGAACTCAGTGTTATATGCTAAGTTAACTTTAAAGCTATGTTCTACTTCGTAAGCCCCACGATGCGCAAGATCTTCATTACGATTTTGAGTAATAGCAAATCTGTAGTTACTCAAAGCTTGTGATGATGAGCCTGAAGACGCTTCTGTTATATCTTGATGTGCATAACTTGCTGAAACGTATAAGCCATTTTCCCATTCTTTAGCAAGGGCGGTAGACAGAACAACAGAGCGACCATCCTCCGCTGAATTAGTCATCATAATATCGGAGTTATTTTCTTTGTCACCCGAATAGATTGGCTGATTGAATACTCGGTCACCGCCAGCAGTAGTGCCTACAGGCTTTATAGCTGTATTGTGCCATACGGCCTCGTTTTCTTTTTTATGATAAGCAATTTCTGCTTGCCATTTAAAGCCTTCGCCTAGTAATTCAGAATCGAAGTCGTATTCAAAACCAAGTTGTGCACGGATGCTTGACGGTAGTTCAAAGTTAGGATCAATATAGTTTGTGCTACCAGCGCCTTGGACTAATGAGTTTTTAATTTCATCAGGAATTTGAGTAATATCAGCTTGGTTGTTGGCATAGTAGTTATTGATTACTCTATTTGGGGCATTTACAAAAGTAATGCCATCGTTTTGGAATGAGTTGTTATACCAAACGTTAGGAATACCACCTTGGAAACGACCTACACCACCATTGACCGTTAATGCTTCTGTAGCGTAATACTTAAAGCCAATACGCGGTAAAATAATATCTAAACCATCTAGGTTTTCTTGATTGCTAAAACCATAGGTGCTTAAAAAGTTTTCATTGAGTGTTGGTTTATCATCAGAAGATAAACGCTCATACCGAATACCCGCTGTTACTTCTAAATCATCAGTTGCATAAAATGTATCTTCAATATAAAAAGCTAACTGATTTCGTGTTGCATCGTAGGCAGTATCAGCTGAATTATTCGTATACGCATTACTGTAAGAAAAATCATACGGCTCAATTACTTTATTAGCAAAGTTTTCAAAACTAGTAAATTTCCATGTACCTAATGAGTCGGCTGCAAAAAGATTATACAAGTTAAGTGACTCGTATTGTGCTCCAAATTTAACTTCATGCTCGTCTAATAAATAAGTCCCATCAAAGGTAAATGTTAAATTTTCAGTGGCGGCTTTATTTGCGTGTCGATATTGATCGGTTCCAAATTGATAGGTTGGGCTATTACGCTCGTCTTCTTCAACTATAATACTACCTAAATTTGAATTAGTAATACTGTCAGAAGTCACATCTTTATAAGAAATGCCAATTTTAGTAGATAAGTTTTCATTCCAGTCGGAGTAAAGTTTGGTAGAAAAGTTGTTGAATTTAGTCGCATAAGTGTAGCGATTTGAAGCAAAACTAATTGTTTTTCCACCTGAGCCAAAATTACGCTCATCTTGATCGTCTTGCCATTGATAAGTAAAATCTAAACGATGATCGTCATTAACGTTCCAGCTTAATTTTACTAATAATGACTCATTGGTGTCCTCAGGATCACCACCTAAAGAGTCTTGCATGCCATAAACATTGTCTAGAATAGTAACAAACTGATCAAAACTTTCTTTTGTTACGTCATATTCGTTTGCTGCGCCAGAGCCTTCAAAACCATAATCTAAATCCAGTTCGCTTTTCCATGCATTGTAGTTAACAAAATAAAATAGCTTATCTTCAAGTATTGGGCCCCCAATATTAAAGCCATAGCGAGCTTCAGTTTGAATGGGTTTGACTTTATCTGTGGTATAGATCTTATGGTTGTCCTCATCAATCTGACCAGACACTTCACTTATACTTTCCACGTTGCCTGCTATATCAGGGGTAGATGTTTCATAAAAGCCAGAAAACTTGAACTCATTTGTGCCTGATTTTGTTACGGCGTTAATTGTACCACCACCAAAGTTGCCTTTGGCTGCTGAGAATGGAGAAACGTCAACAGATATTTGCTCAATCGCATCAAGGGCTACCGGAGGCTGCGAAGTAGGGTAGCCGCCGTAACTTAGACCAAAGTCATCATTTTGACCAATGCCGTCTACAGTTAAACTATTACTACGTGGGTTATTTCCAGCAAAAGTTAGCTCGCCGCTACCATTAATACTCGCAAGCGGGTTTAATCGCGCGATGTCTTTAATGTCGCGGTTAAAGCTAGGCATGTTATTGATAGTATCTTCACCAAACGTACTACTAGAGCCACCTGATTGTTGAACAATTTTATAACCAGACACTTCAATCTTTTCGATGTTTCGCGGAGCAAGCTGCGAGCTTAAACGGTAAGTTTCACCAAGGTTCAAGTAGATATTTTCAACAGTTGTATCATTAAACTTATCAGAATCGATGATAACCATGTAAGGACCACCTACACGTAAGCCATTAGCGATAAACGTACCACTTTCGTTTGTAGTTAGCTCGCTAATAGTTCCCGTTGGTTGGTGAACTACTTTAATTTTAACGTTTGCAGCACTGCCACCTGAAGGCGTCGTAATTTTACCACGCATTGCAGATGAAGTATCAGCAGCCATTGCGCTTGTAGAAACACCTAGAGCTAAAATTACCGCTCCAGTTAATTTCGAAAGGCGAAGCTTAGTCATAATTTTGATTTCCCGTGTGTAGGTTATATAAATTTAATACTGTTTATTTGTCAGTCGTCATTTTTAGTGCCGTTTCTAACTCTTTTGCAGAAGGGTCAAATAAGGCGTTTAATAATCCAGCTAATCGAATACCCGCCTGTTGTAAGCGCGTTTTTATAATTGGAGTATTGTTATATATGTAGCTATAACCAATTTCGTTGTTGGTATATTTATAAATTTTTGTGGCTAAATTATGAGATTCTTCAACCCATGTCATCGGTGAGCTTTGTAAATACTCAGCAATTAACTCGCTGTTATTTGTATCAATAAATTGTGCGTACTCAGTGAACGACAAGTTTTCGTTTTCAACTAGCTTTGTATCCCAAAGGCTATGAAGATTTGTTTCTTCGTTAAAAAATGAAACCTTAATACGGTTACCACCTCTGTCTTCACCTCGACCGGCATGAAATGGCTGATGGCTATCGCCTACTAAATGCACTAAAAAACGCAAACTGAACTGCTTAGCATCTAAGGTGCTATTTTTATCAGTGAGTGTTTGCATTGAATAGTGAATGCCTTCTAGGATATTACTTACAGATTCTTTGTTTTTAGTGTGATCGTGATTGAAGCTGAAAGATTTTCCTGGTGCTGCATTAATATAATGCCAACGAGATGATTGCTTTTGCCAAAAGTCGCCAGGAGCAGAGCGCATTTCATCAGGCCACGTTGATATTTGCGCAAGTGACTCACCATCTAAATAAGGTTTAATTGCTGCTTTAGTTGTTTCGCTTATATGAGATTGTGCAATCTGCCCTACAATACGGTGGCCATTTTGACCCCAAGCGTGTGAGTTAGTGCTTGTGAATATCGCACTAATCAAAAGCGCAGAAGATATCGAGTACTTTATATTGTTATGCATTAAAACTTCCTAAATGAATATTTCATGGGGTTGCTATAAGCTAATGCGGTCAATTGTCCTTATTTTTAATGTTGATAGGAAGGACTTATTA
Organism: Pseudoalteromonas sp. APC 3691; assembly: GCF_030408135.1. NCBI lineage: Bacteria > Pseudomonadati > Pseudomonadota > Gammaproteobacteria > Alteromonadales > Pseudoalteromonadaceae > Pseudoalteromonas > Pseudoalteromonas sp. APC 3691. The sequence goes on from NZ_JASDCB010000021.1 coordinate 25,857, forward strand.
AAATTCATAGTTTCTTATTTAGATTTTATATAAATCAATGGTTTATGTTTAACAGGTAAAATTACTTGTTGTAATAAGTAAGCAAAATTGTTCAAATGCACAATATAGTCTTTTTTTGAGTAGCATTACTTTGAATTTTAAAAATATCGTGTTGCACAAAATGTTAATTGTTACATTTTTGTTTCTATTGTTGATCGTTACGTGGGTTTGCGGTCAAGTTAGTGTGTACAACGATGATTTGCACTTTCCAGTTATGATTGAAACCTCAACAGAATGTCAAACAACTGCAACAAGTAATAAAGACCAGCTAATTATTTTCATGCAATCGAAAAAAATAGCCAAGTTGTTAACACAGAATTTGTGTTCTGATAACGTAGTGGCTAAACAATATGGCTCTGTAAAAGGGTATTGGGGGTATAGAACCGCAGAAAGCTTTGAGTTTGTTGGTAAAGGAATTGCTGACTTAATTTTAGCTAAAAATAATATTATGGCCGCCTTCAAAGCTGAGTCGACTTATAACTACCAGCCCGTTGTTGGCTTTTCTGATTACACTGCCTTTTTTATATCGTCTAAAGAAAAACCTCGCATGACAAAACAGTACTTTTTAGATAAGCGTATAGGTTTGCTTGATTATCCAACTAGCCGCTCAGGGCACATATTACCAAAGCAGGCATTTAAAGAGTTGGATATTAATTTAGCTAATTTGAAAATTACCTATGCTAGTTCTCATAATGAATTACGTGATTTACTCGCCGACGGAAAAGTCGATATTATTGCTTCATTTTGGAAAGAGAGTGACGAAAAACGCTTTTCAAAAAACTATATTACGCCATTGAGTAATAATATTTCTGGAACAAGGTGGTATTTAAAAATGCAGCAAAACAATACTGATTTGTTGTGTGCAGTTCAGGAAAACTTACTTGCTATGTCTAAAGATCAAAGGTTGCACTACTATCAAAATGTGCAGCCGTTTTGGAGTTGCGGTACTAGCTCAGTAAACTTAAAAGAGGACGCTGATGATGAGTAAATATAAGCAATCACTTGTTTTACTATGTTTATTTTTAATTCTATCGTCTGTTTTTTATCTTTCTGTAACTCAAAAAAGCCAGCAAGTAGTTAAACAAAAAATAATTCAGATAGAGAAGCAAATAGCACTAGACTTACCCTTACTTGATTTATCAAATGAGCTGCTTAAACACTCAGGCAATAAAGACGCGGTTAATAGCTATATTAAAGCCTTAAATAGCTACATCGATTCGGATGATCTTAGGGTTGTTACTATTGCACCCAAAAGCGAGATGGTAACACCTATAAAGCCCAACCAAATAATACGTAGTTTGAGTACAAACAGCGGGTTTGTATTAGTTGTATTTAGTGTTAAGCACACTCACTTTACGTTGAGTCATGTTATTTATTATTTAATGTTTTTTGTTTTAAGTGTGTTGGTTAGCTTTTGGATAAAATTTGCGTTTATTAAGCAAAGTAATAAACAATTGATTAATACAGAACATCAAACAATTACTGAGCCTACGCCGCTTGTACTTATTGTTGATCTTAACGATAAAACACTATCTAGTAGCTGTAATCCAGATCAAAAAATGGCTTTGGCCAATAAGCCACTATGCTTTTATTTAGCACTTGTAGAGTATTGTACAAATAATGATGCTGTAACGCTTAGTCATAATAAAAATGTACCAGAGGAGCTGCTAGAGCTTGCAAATAAGTATTTTTATAGGTTGATTGAGCTTGGCCATACAATTAGAAAAAGACCTAACTTTAATAATAGTCTTGAAAAAACCTTGAGTGAAATACGTGCGGCATTAGATGAAGTGCTTAACGAATGTCCTGAAGAGAAAGAGTTATATTATCCCCCCAAAGCGTATGGAGAAGGGTCGCGTTCTCGACTGCATAGTTATGGGCTGGCAAATATTAGAAAAGGCAATATTGAAATAATAGGAAAGTAACACAGTTACTTTCCTATTATTATCTTTATTTATTTAGGTGTAAATTCAGCCGCTTTAAGAGGGCTGTTTTTTGATATAAAGTCTTGTAGCGCTTGGGCATCTGTTTCGTCTGTACTAACAAAGCCTTTTTTATTTGTAAGCGTAGGATAACCATCACCGCCTGATGCGTTATAGCTATTTAGACTCATACGGTACGTTTTATTTTTATTCAAAGGTTGACCATTAATAACCACATTAACTAGCTGGCCATTTTTACGTTCAAACGATAGCTTATGGTACTGTAAGTAAGCACCTGCATCCGGTGGGAAGCTCGTTACTGTATTTAAGTAATCCCATAAATCACTGCCTTGCCAATCCATATAAGTAATACGGTTTTTAAAAGGATGCACCTTTAAAATATCTTTATAGCTTATTTCACCCGCTTCTATTGAGCTGCGAATACCACCACCACTTATTAGTCCAAAGTCTGCATTTACTACATCCATTTGAGCTTGAATAATTACGCGCGCAAGATTAGTTTGTTGGTAGCGAACTTTGTTTCTGTCGCCTTCTAAGCGAGCATCAACTTCACCAATGGTACCTTCAATTTGTTTAGCACCTTTTGCTTGATATACCGCTAAATAAGATTCAAGTTTTGAGTCTGGTTTAATGTACTCGTTTGCCAATACTTCTTTAGTAGAGCCATCAGCTTGTACTTTATCTACATACAAATTAACTGGCATCAGTTTGTAGTTTAGTAACGTTAATTTACCGTTTTCAAGTTTAAACTCAGCTTTACCAACATACTTACCCCATTCATGGGCTTGCATAATATAAGTACCGTTTTGTTGGTCTGGTTTACAGGCTAAGCCTGGTTTAAAGTTGTCGTCATTTACATTTGTATCGCTCATACATACAGGTTCTTGAGAGTGACCACCAATGATCATATCAAGCGTGTTTGCAGGCAATGAGCGAGCGAGTGTTACATCACCCGGTGCGTTAATACCAAAGTTAGCATCAACATAATGACCCATATGAGTAAGCGCAATGGTAATGTCAGGGTTGTACTTAGCTTTTATTTCTTTAGCTAGTTTTGCGGTAACGTCAACAGGGTCTTTAAACTCTAAGTGCCCAATATACTGAGGGTTACCAATTTTAGCTGTGTCGGTTGTTGTTAAACCAATAACAGCAATAGTTAATCCATTTTTTTTAAATATTTTGTAACTATCAAACGCGTGTTCACCAGTGGCTTTTTCAAAAATATTAGCAGATAAAAGTGGGAAAGTAGCCCATTGCTGTTGTTTGTTTAACACCTTAATAGGGTTGTCGAATTCGTGATTACCTAATGCCATTGCATCATAACCAATCAAAGACATCCCTTTAAAGTCAGGCTCTGCTTTTTGTAAATCTGACTCAGGAATACCAGTATTAATATCACCACCAGAGAGTAGCAATACCGCATGACCTTGTTTATGAGCTTCACTGCGTAAAGAGTCAATAAGAGTTTTACGAGCGGCCATACCGTACTCGCCTTTTTCGTTGTGCCAAAAGCGCCCATGGTTATCGTTAGTATGAAGCACAGTAAGATATTGAGTTGCAGGAGAGTTACTTACACTTGGGTCGGAAGTTGCCGATGTGCACCCAAGTACGCTTAAAAAAACTGAAAATAAAATAATTATTCGCATAAAATACCTGTCTATTAAGGCCCACTTAATTTATTGAGTGGCTAGTTTAAACTAGTTTTATGCGAAAAAAACGTACTTATTTACATTTTACCTTAATTACGGCTTGTTGCAGCTGTTTCTCTGCGCTTTAACTCTTTACTCGCATATTCAGATTTTTCATGGTTTGCTGCAATCATCCACGTTAAAAAGCTGGCAGGTAGCTTTGTGTAAGCTTGGCCTCTGTGTAAACCAAAGTCACAAATTGTGTGTTTATTGTCTGGCATGTGTATTACCTAGTTTTTAAATTTTGATAAATACTAACAAAAGTACTTTTTAACGAAAGACGATTTAGCTTTGGTAAAGTTTTTTTTATAACTTAAAAGAATATATAAAATGTAATTTAAATGTTACCGAGGCGGTCTAATTTGTATCAATCACCTTTTTATTATCGATTTTTTAACTGAATAATATTAACTTACTTGTATTAATAATTATTTAAATAAATATAACAACAGGATATAACATGAAAAAACTCTTACTTGGCTCAGTACTCGCCGCAGCAAGTTTTACGAGTACTGCCACTATTATCGAAATGAACTCGAGCCAAGGTGTCATAGAAATTAACTTATTTGATCAACAAACACCTAAAACAGTCGCCAATTTTTTAAGTTATGTTCAAGACGATTCATATAATGAAACAGTGATTCACCGTTCAATAAGTAACTTTGTTATTCAAGGTGGTGGATTTACATACTCAGATTCATTAGATGCGATTACTACAAAGCCAGCCGTAGAAAATGAGCCTGTTTTTTCAAACGTTAAAGGCACTATTGCAATGGCTAAGTTATCAGGCAATGAAAATAGCGCTACAAGTCAGTGGTTTTTTAATATGGCTAATAACAGCGCAGGAAGTGCAGCGCTAGATACACAAAACGGCGGTTTTACTGTGTTTGGGCAAATAACAGCAGCGAGTTAGTCGACTTTAGATAAAATTGCAGCACTGGTTCATTGCAACGATATGCCGGTTGTTGATATTACCGCTGAGCAATGCTCAAGCAGTGATGTAAGCTTCAGCAGTGCTAATTTAGGAACTATTCAAAGTGTAACCGTGATGGATGATGATCCAAATTCTGCTGCTGGCCTTACTGTAACTGAAAATACGTTAATTGACTCAGGTGCACCAATAAACTCAGATAGTAGTTCTGGCGGTGGGCTAGCGTGGCTTTTAGGCGCTTTTTTACTTGTGCTTCCTCGCTTAAGACGTGCTAAATAATTAAATCTAATCAATAGTAATGTGGCAGGCGTAAATTGCCTTTCACATTACTGCTTAGCATGAGCTGTTTAAAGCATTACTCGCCAAACCATTGCCAGCCAAATTGAAAACACACAGACACAGCCAAATAAAAACACTTTAAAACGTGCTCGTACGTTATTTTCACCTAAATGAATAACACTATGCACAATACGGGTTATTACGAATAAACAGGCCAGTATAGCCACAAGTGTACTGGCGCTATTTAGTTGTAGTGCAAGTAAACATCCCGCGTAAAAAAGCACAGGTATTTCAAACTGATTCGAAAAGTTTCTATCTGCAACTCTAATAGTGTCGCCAGCCTTATCTAACTGCATTGTTTTAAAATCACTTAAATCTAGCTGTTTGTTTTTAGCTGCGGCAAAGCGCCTTTTACCCATAATGAGCATGACAACCAGTGAAAGCGTAACTTGTACAAACATGGCAAGTATGATGATTTTTTCCATTGTTTTTCCTTATTATTATTTAGGGTTTGTGTATATTTTTATATTGAGTGAATTTTAATCACGGAAGATTGGTAGACTCGCAACTAATATCCGATTATGAAGACATTTTTCACAATGTGTTACACAAAATAGCGTTATTTTGTAGAAAATTATTAATTGAAAATGTTAGTTTAGCTTAACTATATTGCTTTGAATTGGCGCACGCTATTTTGCGCAATACTTTTTAATGGAAAACAAAAATGAAAAAGATTATTGGTTTTAGTGCTATTGCACTTGCAGTTTTAAGTGGTTGTTCAAATACGGCTTCGGTTTCTGTGGCGCCTCAGGCCTCTTTATTATCAGATTCGTTGGTCGTAAGCCCTAACGATAACCGCGAATATAAAACACTTAAATTAGCAAACGACATTGAAGTTATTTTAGTGTCTGATCCGAGCGCCGAAAAATCAGCAGCGGCACTAAGCGTAGGTGTTGGTTTACTGCACGACCCGATGTCGCAACAAGGTATGGCGCATTATTTAGAGCACATGCTGTTTTTAGGCACAGATCGTTACCCAGACACAAAAGGGTATTCTGATTTTATGACCAAAAATGGTGGCGCGCACAATGCGTATACTTGGCTCGATATTACTAATTACATGTTTAAAATTAACAACGATGCGTTTGATGAAGGGCTAGATCGTTTTTCTGACTTTTTTAAAGCGCCTAAATTATACCCTGAGTACACAGATAAAGAAAAAAATGCAGTAAATGCAGAGTGGTCAATGCGCCGCGAAATGGACTTTTTTGGTCAATTTAAACTCGCGCGTAAAATGATGGGCGATCACCCCGCTAATCGTTTTTTAATTGGTAACCTAGAAACACTTGGTGATAAAGAAAACAGTTCTCTTCACAAAGAAACGGTTGATTTTTATAATAAATATTACTCTTCAAATATTATGAAAGTAGCGCTTATTTCTAATTTACCTATTTCTGAAATGGAGCAAAAAGCACAAAAATACTTTGCTGATATAAAAAATAAAAACATAGAAAAACCAACAGTAACTGCAAAACTTGATTTTGATAACGCTGGCGGAAAACGCGTGTTTTATGCACCAAATGAAGATGTAAAACAGCTACAACTTGATTTCACCATTGCTAATAATAATAGCGAATTTGCACTTAAACCAAACCGATTTGTAGCGTATTTACTAAGTAATGAAATGCCGGGCAGCCCAGCGCAACTGCTTCGCGACAAAGGGTGGGTGTCTCAGCTTTCAGCTTCAGCTGCACCAAATCAATATGGCAACTACGGTTCGTTAAATGTAAATGTAGAGCTTACAGATGAAGGCATGAAAAATCGTGACGAAATAGTTGCGACTATTATGCAGTACATCGATTTAATTAAAAAAGAAGGCGTTGATAGCAAGTACTTCAACGAAATTCGTACATCGCTAAATAACCAGTTTAAGTTTTTAGAAAAAGGTGATGAGTTTAATTATGTAAGCTCGCTTACGCAAAGCATGCAAGACTATCCGTTAAATCACGCTATTAATGCACCTTATTATTATGCAAAGTTTGACGCTGACGCTGTAAACAGTGTACTTGAGCAGTTAAATGCCGATACCCTTCGTATTTGGTATGTATCGCAGCAAGAAGAGACAGACTCACAACTGCACTTTTACGACGGCAAGTACCGCATCAGTGATATTAGTGAACAAGAGATTGCAAGCTGGAAAAAGCCAAGCGAGTTTAAGTTAGCATTACCAACTGTAAACAATTTATTACCTGAAAACTTTGCAATAAAAACCCAAGCTTTTAAAGAGCAAAAACACCCTGAGCTTGCTTACGATAAAAATGGTGTAAAAGTATGGCGCCAAGCAAGTCAAAAATTTGCAGAGCAACCAAAAGGGCTTGTTGAAGTATATATAAATACACAACCGGGTTTGAAGGATATTAAAGCAGAAGTTTTATACTCTGTTTGGGCTGATTTATATAATATTCAACAAAGTCAGTTAAGTACCGAAGCAGCAATCGCTGGTATGAGCGTAAGCCTTGCACCGAGTAACGGCCTTGTTTTATCTATGAGTGGTTTTACAGATAAACAAGATGTATTACTTAAACAAGCTTTAACCAGATTAAAAGCCGATGAAACAGCACAAGCATTTAGCCAAGCAGTTGATCGCTTTAAACGTAATTTACTAAATCAACAAAAGCAGTTTCCGTATGCACAAGCATTTGGCGAGTACTCAAAACTAACGCGTACAGGTGGATTTGATACAGAGGCGCTTATTAAAGCCGCTGACTCACTGAGTGTTGCCGACTTAGCACAATTAAAAACAGCTACGTTTGCACAAAACGATTTACGCGTATTTAGTTACGGTAACTACAATCAGCAAGATATAGACGCGATTGCAGAAGAATTAAGCGCAACACTACCAAGTAACCATAAACGCAGTGAATTTGCGCGCAGCAAAGCTTGGTTACCTCAACCTGGCGAAACGCTGGTACTGCAAAAAGATATTGATGTAGCTGATGTAGCTGTAGTTGATATGACCGTTCATCCAGTTGCGGGTTACAAACAAAAAGCAGAAGCGGCTGTATTACAAAGTCACTTTAGAACAGTTGCGTTTGATAAAATGCGTACTGAGGAGCAACTTGCGTATGCAGTAGGTGCATTAGCTCGCCCAATCGAGGGTTACTCTGCAATTGGTTTGTATATTCAAACACCGGTTAAAGGTCCTAAAGAAATACAAGCTCGTTTTGATAAGTTTAAAAAAGAATACGCAGTTGAACTTGATAACATGAGCGAAGAGACTTTTGAGCAGCTTAAAAATTCAACCCTAGTATCACTTAAAGAGCAACCTAAAAACTTAAGTGACGAAATGAGCCCACTTATAAACGATTGGTATCGTGAAAACTTTACCTTTGATTCTAAGCAAAAGCTGATTGATGAAGTTGAAAAAGTAACGCTTGCAGATATAAAAGACTACTATAAACAAACAATGCTTAATCCTAATGCCGCACGTTTAAATGTGCAATTACGTGGTACTAAGTTTATAGACAGTGACTTTGCCGATTTACCAAATCAAACTAAAATCACAACGCTTGATGCCTATTACAATGGTATTAAACTACAAAAATAAGCTTTATTTATACAGCTAGAAATAAACCCCAATGTATTGCTACATTGGGGTTTATTATTTATCTCACTATATCTATATAATATTTATGCCATCACAATAAAGCCTATAACCGCCAACGAAGCCGCTATTAATGTATACGGCAACTGTGTAACGGCATGGCTCATTAAATTACAACCAGAACCTTGCGCTGCGAGCACCGTTGAATCTGAGTAAAAACACGCTTGGCTACCAAAAGAAGAGGCCGATAATAACGCACCAATCACTAGTGGTATGTTCGCATCAACCGCATTTGCCAGTGGCATAACAATTGGAATAGATACAGCAAAAATACCCCAGCTAGACCCTGTTGCAAACGCTAAAATAGCCATCGAAATAAATACCACGGCTGGTAAATATCCTGCAGTCATGTAAGAGCTTAAGCTACCAATAACAAACTGAGGCAAACCAATTAAGTCGCATACATCTTTAAATATAAACGCAGCTATAACAGTACCAATAGCGGGGATCATACTTTTAAAGCCATCAAGCATGCGCTCAATCATTTCACTTACGCTCATTAATTTTTGTAGCGCATAAAATGGGAGAGTGACCGCCATTGTTGCTAATAAGCCTTTATATACGTCTATTTCAAAGTAAACAGTAAATGCGACTAGTAAAATAATAGGTACTAAAAAGTTACGTAATTTACCTTTAGGGTCGGCATCTTCAAAGTTTTCTTCAGCTGCTTTTACTGCGTACTCATCTGCTGTTTGAACGTTATTGTATTGAGCTGGATCGACTTGAGCTTGCTCAATTTGTGCCATTTTTTCTGCTTTTTTCATTGGACCAATCGCAGGAATAGCACCCAGCACAACAAGTAAAACAACAAGCACTGCAAACCACGCGTAAAACATGTACGGAATAGCTTGAATATAAACAGCAATCCCTTTGCCTTCTTCAGCAATACCGTTATCTACGAGTAAACCACCAAAAAATACCGCCCAGGTAGATAAAGGGACAAGCACACAAATTGGTGCAGCTGTTGAGTCAACAACGTATGCTAGCATTTCACGGCTAACTTTAAATTTATCGGTAATGCGTTTCATGGTTTCACCCACGGTAAGCGCATTTAAGTAGTCATCAATAAAAATAACCACACCTAAACAAAAGGTCATGAACAAAGATGAACGCTTACCTTTGGTGTACTTAAGGGCTAGCTTGCCAAAAGCTGATGCGCCACCTGTGCGCACTAACAGTGCGATTAAAGCGCCAAAACCACCACATACAAGTATTAGCCAGCCGATGGTTTCGTCTGTCATTACTTTTAGCGATGTACTCGCAAAGTTAGTAAGTACCTGTGCAGGATCGGCGATAACTAAACCAACTAAAGCACCAATAAGTAAAGATAAAATAGGGCGGCGTAATACAACAGCCAATACAACCACCACTAACGGTGGTAGTAAACTCAACGCAGAAGGTTCAAGCATTTAAGTATTCACAAAATTAAAAGCATGCATAAAAATTAAATTAATTTTCAAGCTGCTTATACAAAAACAAAGAAGATGATAAGTTTGTTGTTAAATCATTTTCCAAGTCACTGCTTTTGTACGCGTGGGAGGGACACATAAAAAGTTATGTTAAATAGCTGTTTAAGTGAAACGCGTTGGCTTTGGCGCCAGACGGTGCAAGGAGTGCAAACCGCTATTGTTGTGCCTGTAAAAACATCGGCGCAAAAATAATCTGCTTTTTAATTTCAGTCAACAAAAAGTTACATGCTAAACAAAGTTTTTTAGAGAAACTTACATTGAACGCCGTACTTAAAACAAATCGTCTGTTGTTACGCCATGCAAATGAGCTTGATGCAGCTATTTTACTTAAGCTAGTTAATCAGGCGAGTTTCATAGAGCATATTGGTGATAAAGCAATCTATACCCTTGATGATGCCAAGTCGTATATTATAGGGCCTGTTTATCTTTCGAGGTTAAATTTGCAGCAGTATGTTTGGTATTTAGGCAAGGCAGAGCCTATGTAGTGTGGTTATTCCCCATAAATAGGCGATAACACAGCATAAATGCCAAACATGCGCTGCCCGAAGGGTTCTACCCAGGGGCAATTAACTCTTTGTTGCTCGGTTTTTACTTAGCCCACTAGGTTACAAACCTCACGCCGCGATTAAATCGCCCCTAGATTGAACAAATTTTAATCCTGAAAGGTCAACAGGCCCTAGTCATTTATTGCTTCTCATAAATACCAAGGCTTTGGGCCTTACGTTATTACTTTGCATAATGCTGTAATGGTTGGCGTTGTTGGGTTTTATAAGCGCGCCGCGTTACTGCAACCTGATTTAGGTTTTGCACTTGTAAGCGGTTTTGAAAAAAAGGGTTATGTTTTTGAAGCGGCCAGCGCACTTTTGCAATATAAGCATGAATTTGGAATTACAAAACTGTGTGCAATAACATCACCAGATAATAGGGCATCGCAGAATGTGTTGTTAAAATTGGGTTTTAAAATAGAGGGCAAGGCGGTTATCAATGATGACAAAACCGCCGTGATTATATTGTCACTTAATGATTAAAGTCTTGCTTGTTCTATTTGTTTTGCAACATTTAGGTTTATATTTAGCCATGTTGCTTCAAGTGTTGAAACTAAACCGTCATAGCCATCATCATCAATAGGGACCAATTGCGAAAAATTATTAATACTTATAAGGCGTCGGCCTGTTTCAGGGTGTGTGTAATATAAACGCCAAAGCCCAGAAATATCAGTGTTACCTTGCATATCGCCATTAAAGTGGTGAATTTCGTATTCAAGCTCATAAAACGTTTGTTGATCAAGTTCAGTAATGACCGGTAAGCCTTTTATTACCATCCAGTTGGGCATAGCATTAAAAAGTGTTTGCTGGGCTGTTGCAGTAAGCATTACATCCGGCGATTCGCCCCACAGGTTATAATTTGCAGCATGAATTTGGTTGCTATCTATTTTCATAGCAATGCCCAAATTATTTAAAGCGCCTCTAAGTACAACCGTTTGTATTCTTAGTTGCGCATCTGTATCTGCAACGTTTCGAGACGATGCACCTATAGGCTGCTCAAACTGGTAATACTGTGTCGCAGTTTGTATTGATGAACTACAACCTGCCAATAGTAATAATAAACTTGCAGTTAAAAATAACGATTTCATTATTGCTTCCTTGGTTTTGGATCTGCTGGTAATGATTTATCAAAAATTAGCATATTAGGTTGCTCGTTTAATCCGCGAGTTAGAGGCTGTAGGCCCTCACTTAAACGTTTAAACTCTTTTAACGTTTGCTGTATTTGATGATGAAGTTCAGAACCGGCTTGGTAACTGGCCATGGTTTTATCAAATTGGCGCATAGTGACTTCAAACTGCTCCATGCTTTTCGTCATCTTTTCGAAATTACGGTTAAAGTCGCCAGGTAAGTTTTGTGTATCTTTTTGGCTTAGCAGCTCTCGCATTTCATTAGCAAGCGCTCGGTAATCGGTAAATGTAGCTTGCATTTGTGCCAAGCTATCTTCAACTTTTAAGTTATTTACCTTATTAAGTACGTCAGAAACTTGATCTGCTAATACGGTTATGCCGCTAGAAATACTCGGAAAAACATCATACTGCACAAGTTTACCTAGGTGCGCTTCTGGCGCGTCGGGGTATATATCAAAATCTACATACACAGCACCCGTTAATAAATTACCAGGCTTTAACGAGGCGCGCATACCACTTTCAATCCAGCCTTTTAAACTACCTTGCCAATACTCTTTTGCTGAAGCACTGTCATGATACAAACGTCCGTATTCTACTTTTATAAGCACTGGAACCGCCGTATTATGGTTTCTAAAGTGGGCAGGTTTACCGTCAATAATTACATTGGCAGGGGTTTCAACAACAGTACCTACACGCATACCTCTGTATTCGACAGGTGCACCTGTGCGTAGTCCTCGAACTGATTGTTCAAATTCAATTAGGTAGTAATCAAAATCATAAAAGCGCTCTTCTAACGCCTCTTTATAGCTTTGGCTTAATGAAAAGCTATGCCCATCTTGTGCTATTTCACCCGGGGCCTGTTGTTCAGGTAAACCTACCGAAATACCGCCTTTTAATAGTTTACTCAAAGAGCCCGTATTAATATTGATACCATCGGCAGATAGGTCAATTTCAATTCCTGCGTTCACCCAAAATATTGAGTTCATGGTGATCAGATTTTGATAAGGGGCTTTAATAAATACGCCATACTTCATTGCTTGGTTTTCCCAATCAAAAGTGGCGGTTTCTATTTGCCCTATTTTATAATTTTTGAAGAATATACCGGTGCTTACATCAAGTACTTCAGCGTTGTAACTCATTAATTTAAAACGACCACCTTTCACATCTTTACCAATGAGGGCGGGTTCATCTTGTAACTTAAAACGCTCTTTTAGTTCTTTACTTTCACCGGGTGAAAACTCTAAATATACACCAGACAATAACGTACTCATCCCGCTAATACCTGTTTCATCAATGCGTGGTTTCACGACCCAAATTTTGGCATCGTTAGTCAGTAGCTCGTTGTAATTTTTATCTATTTGCGCGCGAGCAATTACGCTGTCTTGCGTGTCGGATAGCCGAACATGATCAATTTGACCTATTTTTACACTGCGCACTTTTATTTCAGTCTTACCTGCAATAATACCTTCTGCTTGTGGCATTTCGATAAAAATAGTAGGGCCTTTATTAGCTTGGTATTGGTATAACATCCACATGCCCACTAACAGCGCAATTGCCGGAATGATCCAGATAGCGGAAATTTTCGGTTCTTTTGTTATTTCGGCGGTTTCGGTCATGCTTTGTTCTCTGATTTTTTGTTTTTAGGGGAATCCCACAATAAGCGTGGGTCAAAGGCATGGGCAGCCATCATTTGGCATATTACCATAACTGTAAAAAATACAATGCCTAATCCTGGCGTTACTGACATTAAATTACCCAGTTGAACTAAGGCCACTAAAATAGCAACCACGAATACATCTATCATCGACCATTTACCAATAAACTCAGTCAGTTGATAAATTCGGGTGTAACTTTTTGTATGTTTATTGGCAGGCCTTGTAACCATAAAGCATAAAAAGCTCAATACAAATGCCTTAGCAAGCGGTACAACCACACTGGCTAAAAATATAATAGCGGCAATAGGGTAGGAGCCACTGTTCCAAAGAGTAATAACACCACCAATTAAAGTTGAAGGTGATTCATCCCCAAGGCTAGTGGTGTGCATAATAGGTAAAACATTAGCTGGAATATAACAAACAACAGAAGTAATTAGCCAAGCTGCTGCTTTTTGTACGCTATAAGGGTTTCTGACGTGTGTTTTTGTATGGCAACGCTGGCAAATATTACTGGTACATAGTTGATGGCACACATGGCAGGCTTTAATATTTTCATCTATTGCACGTTTAGCATGCTCTGCGCCTTCGAGTACTTTTACAGGCTTTATTTGAGCCCATAAGCGTGGGCGATTTAAGTGAACAAGTGCAGCTATGTATAAAATAACAAACCCCACATAAGCCCAAAAACTCGTGCCGAAGCTAATATCAGCCAGCGACATGATTTTAACCATACTAACAAGTACGCCAATTAAAAATATTTCCGACATAATCCAAGGCTCTAACGCCAAAGTGAACTTTAGTAGTCGCCTTGCTATGCCCTCTGGTAATGTTTTTAAAAGCCCAAGATGCAAAGGAATTAAAATAAGAAGCAAACCCATGGGCAGGGCAATAATGCTCAAATCAATAAATAAGCCAAGCAGCTCACTATCATAATTAAATAAAATTCGAGCCGCGTCGGGTAGTGTAATAGTTTGAGTTATACCGCTACTACTAAATGAAATAAAAGGGTAAAACATACTGCTGAGCAGCATTAATAGTGCGCTAAAGCTTAGTGCAACTATGCGACTGTCGTGATTAACATCGGCTTCGCAAAGTTTATGGTGACAATGTGGGCATATCGCCATTTGTTTTGCGATTATGCGAGGTATATCTATGATCAGATCACAACAGGGGCAGACAGTTTGCAATTTAATACCAAGCAAGAAGAATATTTCTTCAATTTTGCTATATTTAATACATTAATACAACGCGTTCTGCCATCAAGCTGCTCGTTATATAAAGGAAGCGTGTGAAATATTATTTGTACTGCATATTAATGTGGCTCTTTATTTGTTCGCATAATGCTGTGGCAATTAATAAAGAGCGAGAAGTAATTATCGCCGCGAGCGCATCAATTCCGCCCTATGTTTTTGCAAAAACAGACTCGGGTATACACCTAGGTTTAATTAAAGCCGCGTTAAAGGCTAATGGATTTGCCAATATTAATGTGCAATATATGTCTAATAAACGCGCTGAGCATCAATTGCATAATAAAGGAGTAGATATACTTTTAAATTATGCAGGAGGAAGTAGTCCTGGTATTTACTCAAGTAAACCGGTACTTAGTTATGAAAATGTAGCCATTACACTCAAGCGAAATAAATATAATATTGATAAAATAGAAGGCATGTTTAATAAAAACGTTCTTGCTTTTCAAAATGCAACTGCATATCTGCCTTCTATATTTAAAAGTAATGTTAAACACTTTAGCTCATATCAAGAGGTTATTAATCAAAAAGCGCAAGTAGATAAGCTGTTAAAAGGTTGGGTGGATGTAATTGTGTTAGACAAGCGTATTTTTTACTATTACTACAATCAACATAAATCACCCGAAGCTGTGCAAATTTACACTTTATTTCCAAAAGCAGAGCGACCTGCTTATTTTAATAACCTCTCTTTAGCTACTGAGTTTGATATTGGTTTGGCGCTCATCAAGCAAAACGGTACTTATAAAAGAATTGTTGATGAAGGCCAAACCCATTCATCAATCAAATAACGCCACTGTTTGACGTGTAAGCGCTATTAGCTCACCGGATTGTGACCATATACAGCCATCTTCTAAACCATAGCCATCTTTTGAATGATGAGTGATTGCTTCAAAGCCAAGCCATTCACCAGGTGTTAAGTTTGGCTCTTGTACAAACTCTAAATACCATGACATGCTGCTAGCTGGAGCGGGTTGTTTAAACATTTGTAATAACGTAGGTGGCCATGCATCTGTTAATGCAATTACATGCGCTTCAGTTATTTGTTCGGGCGTATGCTTAAAGCGCATCCAGCCCCCTAAGTGAGAAGTTTCTGCGCTGCTAAATGGCATGGCACCTTGTTGAGGGCATAAATCAACATGTTGAAAAAATTCAGGCATCTGGCCTTTAATAAAAGGTAGAGTTTGGCGCTCGTCTACCGGTTTTAACCCTAAAGACTTTGAAACAGGCACATTTACACCCGACTCTCTACTTTTAGCAAAACACGCTTGTACAATTACACACACTTGTTCATTTTGAATCGCTTTGGCGAGTACCTGTGTGCTGCTTTTACCTTGTCGTAATATTTCTACCGATAACGAAAAAGGAGTATCAGCTAGTAATGGCCCTACAAAATTTGTACTGAGTGAGAGTAGGCGACGATCATTAGATACTTTTCCTCTGATAGCTTGATACAACAGTGCGGCTGAGAGCCCACCAAAAGCAGTTCTGCCTTGGCACCAGTTTTCTGGAAATTGCATTGTGCTAGTTAATTGTTCGGTATTGTCTGAACTTCCAATTTTTGCAGCTTGGAGAAGTAATTGTTCAAAATGCATGAAGATGTCCTTTTATAGTAGTGCGATTTAATAAATTTATAACACAACCAAACTAGTCAGACCAGTAATTAAAAGCGTCTCTGGCGGTGCAAAAATCACCATTCCTTACAATTATTAGGGTTATTTTGTAAATAAATCACAAAAAATGGATTTTTTTTCATTTTTACAGTTGAAATAAGTTTGGCGCATCCCTATTTACTATGTCATCGAACGTATTAACGAATATTGAAGTTGGAGAAGTTTCATGGGTAAAATTATTGGAATCGATTTAGGTACTACAAACTCTTGTGTTGCAGTACTTGATGGTGGCAAAGCACGTGTTATTGAAAACGCGGAAGGCGATCGCACAACCCCGTCTATTATTGCTTACACGCAAGACGGCGAAACATTAGTAGGTCAATCTGCTAAGCGTCAAGCGGTTACTAACCCGACAAACACATTATTTGCAATCAAGCGTTTAATTGGTCGTCGTTTTGAAGACGAAGAAGTACAACGCGATATCGGCATCATGCCGTTTAAAATCATCAAAGCTGATAACGGCGATGCATGGGTAGAAGCGGGTGGCGAAAAACGCGCTGCACCACAAATTTCTGCTGAAGTACTGAAAAAAATGAAGAAAACGGCAGAGGACTTCTTAGGTGAAGAAGTAACTGAAGCTGTAATCACAGTACCTGCATACTTTAACGATTCACAACGTCAAGCAACGAAAGATGCTGGCCGTATTGCGGGTCTTGAAGTTAAACGTATTATCAATGAGCCAACTGCTGCGGCACTTGCTTACGGTATGGATAAAAACCGTGGCGAAAACATTGTTGCAGTATATGACTTAGGTGGCGGTACTTTCGATTTATCAATCATTGAAATTGATGAAGTTGAAGGCGAGCACACTTTTGAAGTACTTGCTACAAACGGTGATACTCACTTAGGTGGTGAAGATTTCGATAACCGTGTAATCAACTACTTAGTAGCTGAATTCAAGAAAGATCAAGGTTTAGACTTAAAAACTGATCCTCTTGCAATGCAACGTGTTAAAGAAGCTGCTGAAAAAGCAAAAATTGAACTTTCATCTGCACAATCAACTGAAGTAAACCTTCCGTATGTAACTGCTGATGCATCTGGTCCTAAGCACATGAACGTGAAACTAACACGTGCTAAGCTTGAATCACTAGTTGAAGATTTAGTAACTAAATCTCTAGAGCCACTTAAACGTGCACTTGCTGATGCTGATTTATCAGTAAGCGACATCAACGATATTATTCTTGTTGGTGGCCAAACACGTATGCCTTTAGTACAAAAAACAGTTGCTGATTTCTTCGGTAAAGAACCACGTAAAGACGTAAACCCTGATGAAGCAGTTGCAGTAGGCGCAGCGATTCAAGGTGGTGTACTTGCTGGTGACGTCAAAGATGTACTATTACTAGACGTTTCTCCATTATCTCTTGGTATTGAGACAATGGGCTCAGTAATGACTGCATTAATTGAGAAAAACACGACGATTCCTACTAAGAAATCGCAAACATTCTCAACAGCTGAAGATAACCAATCTGCTGTAACAATTCACGTGTTACAAGGTGAGCGTAAACGTTCAAGCGACAATAAATCTCTAGGTCAATTTAACCTAGAAGGTATTCGCCCAGCACAACGTGGTACGCCGCAAATCGAAGTAACATTCGATGTTGATGCCGATGGTATCTTACATGTATCTGCGAAAGATAAAGATACAGGTAAAGAGCAAAAAATCACAATTCAAGCATCTTCAGGCTTAAGCGATGAAGAAGTTGAAAAAATGGTTCGTGATGCAGAAGCACATGCTGAAGACGATAAAAAGTTTGAAGAACTTGTAGCTGCTCGTAACCAAGCTGATGCTCTAGTACACGGTACTCGTAAGCAAATTGAAGAAGCTGGCGATGCATTACCAAGCGAAGACAAAGAAGCGATTGAAGCGGCTGTTGTAGATTTAGAAGCTGCTATTAAGAGCGACAACAAAGAAGAGATTGAAGCTAAAACTCAAGCTCTTGCTGAAAAGTCTCAAAAACTAATGGAAATTGCACAAGCGAAAGCACAGCAAGGTTCAGCAGATGCAGGCGAGCAACAGCAATCAGCTAAGCAAGACGACGACGTTGTTGATGCAGAGTTCGAAGAAGTGAAAGACGACAAGTAATTGTTGCTAACGCTTCTCGCTAGCCAAAAACACTTAACTCAATCGAGTGTTTAGGTTAGGATGAACAATTGAGGCGCGCGAGCAATAGCTTGTCGCGCCTTTTGCATGTATTTAAGGTTTAAAAATTCAATGATAAATCGATGCGATTTATCGGTTTATCCAGCAGCTCACGTTGCAAACAGAAAAGAGTAGTGTGATAGATATGTCAAAACGCGATTATTACGAAGCCCTCGGCGTAAGCAAAGATGCGAGTGAGCGAGACATAAAAAAAGCGTATAAACGCTTAGCGATGAAATATCATCCAGATCGTACCGCAGGCGATAAAGAGCTTGAAACTAAATTTAAAGAAGTTAAAGAAGCTTACGAGATTTTAACCGATCCTCAAAAACGCCAAATGTATGACCAACATGGTCACGCGGCATTTGAGCAAGGCGGTGGCGGTGGTCATGGCGGCTTTGGTGGCGGTCATGGCGATTTTGGTGATGTATTTGGTGACGTATTTGGCGATATTTTTGGTGGCGGCGGTGGTCGACGTCAATCTCGTCAACAACGTGGTTCTGACTTACGTTACAACATGGACTTGAGCTTAGAAGAAGCGGTTCGTGGTAAAGAAGTTGAAATTAAAGTACCAACATGGGTGGGTTGTGAGCCGTGTGATGGCAGTGGTGCTAAAGCAGGTTCTAAGCCTAAAACATGTACTACGTGTCATGGTGCTGGCCAAGTACAAATGCGCCAAGGTTTCTTTGCTGTTCAGCAAACGTGTCCAACGTGTCAGGGACAAGGTCAGATTATTTCAGACCCTTGTAACAAATGTCATGGTCAGGGCCGCGTAGAAAAAACTAAAACGCTTTCAGTTAAAATTCCAGCTGGCGTTGATACAGGAGACCGTATCCGCTTAACTGGTGAAGGTGAAGCCGGAATGCACGGCGCGCCATCTGGCGACTTGTACGTGCAAGTATCTGTTCGCGAACATGAAATATTTGTGCGTGAAGCAAATAATTTATACTGTGAAGTACCAATTAGCTTTACAACAGCAGGTCTTGGTGGCGAAATTCAGGTGCCTACACTTGATGGTCGTGCAAAACTTAAAATACCTTCTGAAACGCAAACGGGCAAAATGTTCCGTATGCGTGGCAAAGGCGTTAAGTCTGTTCGAAGTGGTGCCCAAGGCGATCTAATTTGTAAGGTAGTAATCGAAACGCCAGTTAATCTTAACGAGCGTCAACGTGAACTACTGCAAGAGTTAGATGAAAGTATGGGTACAGATAGCTCGAAAAATCGTCCTAAAGAGCAAGGCTTTTTTGACGGTGTTAAAAAGTTTTTTGATGATTTAACTAAGTAAGTTTAAATTATTATTAATAATGAAACGGCGCTTTTTAGCGTCGTTTTTTTTGCTTTAAATTTTATTTTTGTTACTGTTAAAAAAAACACGATTAAATAGTATGACCCCAGCAATCGAATTACTTAAAAAACAAAAAATCCCCTTTGAAGTACTCAGTTACGAACACGATGCAGGTAATAGTCAATATGGGCTTGAAGCTGTTGAAAAGTTAAATTTAGATAGCGCCCAAGTATATAAAACTCTCGTTCTTGAAACACACGAAAGGCAGCTAATTGTTGCTGTTACTCCTGTGTCGCAACAAGTTAACTTAAAACAGTTGGCAAAATTATGTGGTGTCAAAAAAGTAGCAATGGCTGCCCCGCAAAAAGTTCAAGCTAGCACTGGTTATATTTTAGGGGGAGTAAGTCCACTTGGACAAAAAAAACGCTTAGCTACGTTTATTCATAGTAGTGCTTCACTTTTTGATACTATTTATGTGAGCGCCGGAAAGCGAGGTTTAGAAATCGCACTCTCCCCAACTAATTTAGCGGCGTTAACTGACGCTAAATTTGGCGATTTATAGCCTTTATTTTTAAAATTACTCTTCATAAATGCAATTAACTCAAGTTAAGCAATTTGCTCAATACCTTATTTGTAACTACATTGAGAGTATCTTTATACCGTTAATATTTAATACCAAACGGTATTACACATTTTGTATACGGCTGTTTGTATGAACCTTTTAGATGTAGATTATTTTGCAATACTGGTGGCTGCATTGTCTTCTTTTATGCTTGGCGGCATATGGTACTCAAAAGCACTCTTTAAAAACGCTTGGCTAGAAAGTATTGGCTTAACTGACCTTGATTTACAATCAGCCAATCCTAAGTTGATATTTGGCGGCAGCTTCTTTTTAGTATTTATAGCGGCTTTAATGTTGTCTCTATTTTTAGGTAAAGACGCAAGCTTAGTTGAGTGTATAGGAACAGGCTTTGTGATCGGCTTTTTTTGGATCAGTAGTTCACTAGGGTTAAGTTATATATTTGAGCAACGCCCTTTAAAGCTATTTTTAATTAACGGGAGTTACTGTATTTTACAGTTTTCGTTAATGGGGCTTATTTTAGGTATTTGGCCGTAAGGGTTGAGTAGCCGTTAATGCCCGGTTTGATTCTTACCTGAGAGTAGAGTAGGTTTATATAATCGTATTTACATGATTTGGTAGCGGTATTAATGAAAATATTAGTAGTTGATGATATGCCGCTCATGCGTCATGTTTTAATTAATATGCTAAGAAAATTGGAGTATTGCAATATCGTTGAAGCTACTGATGGATTACAAGCTTTGGCTTTATTGCGTGACCAACATTTCGATTTGGTTATTACAGATCTTCATATGCCAAAAATGGATGGTGTTGATTTACTCACAAACATTCGAAAAGACAGAGCCCTTGCCGATATTCCTGTGTTGATGGTTACCTGTGAGGATAGTAGAGATAAAGTTAAGCAAGTTATTGCAGCTAAAGTATCAGGGTTTATAATCAAACCTTTTAATATGAATGTATTATCATCTCAATTAAACCGCTTCTTTTTCAAAGATTAGGTTATATTTTTCATCATCATTAAATTATTATGAGCTCACTTTAATAACTATACCGCGTAAAAATTCTAAAACCCAGTGGTCACCTTTACCCACCTAATACCAATGAGCAATAATACTTAATCATTTTGCGAGGCTAAATGTATCTCTCCCTGTGTTAAAAAATTCTCATTTAGGACAATTAAATAGCGAATTTTCGCCTAGCTATCAACACGTTTTTCTACCCTCAAATAGATCACTTAATTAAACGAATTGCTATAAACTGGTATCATAAAGAATAATTTTTTATATAGTACAGCAGGACTTAATGGCAAAACCCAATAAAAAAGGCCCTACTAAAACGGTCGATATTTTTTGCTCTGCTTGTAAAGCTTCCCTATTTAAATATCGAAAAGGAGGCAAAGGAGCATTAGTTAAGTGTTTTAAAGAGCGTATTAGTCAAGACTTTACACACGAGCCCTGTATTTGCCCTAATTGCAGTCGGCCTTTTGCCCGAGAAGCGATTATTCGTGGTGCGCCTGCCTATAAAATAATTGGTGGCAAAGTAACTTTTAAATAATTCAGATACAGTAAAATTTCTTCATACGGACATATGGCCTTGTTAGAATTTACCATATTGATAGAATCGCTCGGTTTGCTGTTTCAATGAATGAAAAAATACCCTCCCCATGGATCGGGCCAGTTTATTGGGTTATTTAAAAATGGATAAAGGATAGTTTCGTGATAGCACTCTTATTTGACATCATAGGCATGACAGGTACTTTTTTAGTAGTTGGTTCATTTTTCTTACTGCAGCTAGGAAAAACGTCCCCATCTAGCCTAACGTATAATATGATGAATTTAACAGGGGCGATTTTGTTGTTAATTAGCCTTTGCTATAACTTTAATTTAGCTAGCTTTGTGATAGAAATATTTTGGATAGCTGCTTCATTAATTGGTTTATACAAATACCTAAAAAACAGATCAGCTTTAGCTACAAATTAATAACGTATTAATTTTTTTCTAAACCTTAAACACTGCAAGCAGACCTGTTTGCGGTGTTTTTTGTTTTTAGGACTAGATTTAATTAATAAGTATAATTAAATTCATTTGTTAACAAAAAGTTTATATCCCTGCCTCATATAAGTCGTTACACTAGCTGCCTTAAATTTTTAGGCTATTTCTCGGGCAGGCCATGTTTTCGTTTTCTAAAAGAATAATTACAGTATGTTTATTATTAGTATTAATTTTAGTTGTTACATTTTGGGTAGGCCGCGCTAACGATATTGAAAAAGCAACGCTGCAAGCACAGGGTCAAGTCACCCAATTAAATAATTATATTGATACCGAGTTAGTTCGCTTTTCTGCTATCCCACAACTGCTTACTTATAATCAGTTAATGATTGATTTTGTGAGTGGTGAAAACCAACACTATAGCGCTATTAATAATTACTTGGCCGACATTCAACAGGCAAGTGGCTCCTCTGATATATTTGTACTTAATACTCAAGGTGAAGTAACTGCGAGTAGCAATTGGCAAGTTGATTACACCTTTTTAGGTAGTAACTTTGCATTTAGACCTTATTTTAAACGTGCTTTTGCAGGCGAAAAAGTTGCCTATTTTGCCTTAGGTATGCGCTCAAAAGAGCGAGGAATTTATTTTTCACAAGCAGTTTATCATGACAACAAAGCGGTAGGTGTTGTGGTATTAAAGGTTAATGTAAGTAAATTTGAAAATGATAGAGAGCTTTTAAATACATCAATGGCGAGTCATTTTTACTTGCAGCTTACTGATGACGTTATTGCTATGTCGGATGTGCCCGCTTGGCGTTTAAATAGTTTTAGTAAGTTTGATATAACGCAACGTCGTGATATTAAATTACGCAGAGCATATTTAGATCATCAACCTGCATATGTTGAGCAATTTCAATATATTAGTGAAGGTATAACGCATTATAAAATAAATAAAAAGTTATATGTAAGCGCAGCTAAACCACTGCGTTACTTTAGCGCAAATATGTATGTTCTTGTTGATGTAACCTCTGTAAATTCGGCGCAATTACCTCGATTATTTTGGGTTAGTGTTATTTACGGTATAATAACTATTATAGGCTATAGCTTGCTGGCTCGTTTTGCTGGCTATAAAAAACTTTTATATTCAAGACACAGTTTAGAAACAAAAGTAATTGAGCGAACGCAAGAGCTTGAAAAAGCACAAGTTGCGCTAGTGCAATCTGCTAAGCTGGCCACAATAGGGCAGTTAAGTGCGGGCATTAATCATGAAATAAACCAGCCATTAAGTGCAATTAACACTTACCTTGCAAGTGCTAAAAGGTTATTAGCTAAGCAAAACTATAGCGCTCTAGCTGAGAGCCTTAATGTTGTTGAAGGGCTTGTAGAGCGAGTGCACAAAATAGTCGGACAGTTAAAGCATTTTAGCAAACCCTCACAAACTCAGTTACGGCCTCACCCATTGGCGGGTTTAATTAATAACGCTTTAATGATAGCCAGCTCGCAATTAAAGCAAGATAACGTCCAAGTAGAGAAACCTCAAATAGATGGCACGTTGATTGTATGGGTAGATTCGCTTAAATTTGAGCAAGTGCTGGTTAATCTAATTACTAATGCAAGCCAGGCAATGAATGGCGCAATAGTTCGGAAATTGAGCTTTAAGGTTGAATGCTTTGATAACCGCGTAAAACTCTCAATTTTAGATACCGGTTCGGGTATCGAACAGCATGCATTTGGTAATTTATTTGAACCATTTTACAGTACTAAAGTAAGTAATGGTTTAGGGCTTGGGTTATCTATATCAAAGCAAATTATTGATTCGTTTAGTGGATCTTTAAGTGCACATAATAGATTAGAAGGGGGGGCTGAGTTTATAATAAGCTTATCAAGTACGCAGGATAAAGCAGATGATTGAACAATCAGCATGTAAGCACATCATTATTATTGATGATGAAGCTATGATCAGAGATTCTTTAAAGCAATTACTGACCCTTGAAGGCTATACAGTTGAGTGTTTTAGCGATGCAAGCGCCGCCTTAACTAAACTCAACCGCCGTTTTATGGGGGTGGTGCTTAGCGATATAAATATGCCCACAATGGACGGGATAACACTGCTTGAGCAAGTAACTGCCTTTGACAGTGAGCTTCCGGTTATATTTTTAACAGGTTATGCCGATGTAACAATTGCTGTAAAAGCGATGCAACTAGGGGCCTATGATTTATTTGAAAAGCCACTTAATGAAACACTACTCGACTGCATAGCCAGGGCCTGCGATAAACGCAGCCTTGTAATTCAAAACCGTGCATTAAAATTAGCTGTACAAAAAACCTCAGCACCCGGCGTTCGCATATTGGGTGATACGCCTAAAATGCAAGACATGATGCATTTGCTCAATACCGTGATTGATACGCCTGCTGATGTGATGATTGAAGGCGAAACAGGCACGGGTAAAGAGCTTGTAGCACGTTATTTACACGACCAAAGCATTCGTTCTAGTTCTAACTTTGTTGCGATTAATTGCGGCGCAGTGCCTGAGCAATTAATAGAAAGTGAGTTATTTGGCGCAGCAAGTGGTGCCTACACGGGAGCAACTCATGCTCGCAAAGGTAAGTTTGAATTTGCGCAAGGCGGCACCGTATTTTTAGATGAAATTGAAAGTACGCCTTTGTCTTTGCAGGTTAAATTACTGCGCGTATTAGAGGAGCGAAAAGTTACACCTGTCGGCGAAAATACGCCTATTAATTTAGATATACGAATTGTAGCAGCGACCAAAGTAGACCTCCTTTCGTTAGTGGAAAAAGGCGAATTTAGAGCTGATTTATACTACAGACTCAGCTTGGTAAAAGTAAACATACCGCCACTACGCGCCCGAAAAGCCGATATAGTATTACTGTTTAAGCATTTTAGCTCCATTGCAGCAACGCGTTACCACAAACCACCAGCCCCTCTTAATAGTAAGTTACAACAGCGCTTAATTGCATACAATTGGCCTGGCAATGTAAGAGAGCTTAGAAATCAAGCTGAACGCGCGGTTTTATTAGGAGTTGAGCTCGCTTTTAGTGTTAGTAAAACGCAGGCTAAAGGTGAGCTTTCACCCGATTTAAGTCTATCTGAAAAAGTTACTTTTTATGAGCAGTCATTAATAGAAGAAGCCCTAGAGCGACACCATGGCAGTATTAAAAATACGATGGGTACACTGCAAATAGCTCGTAAAACCCTTTACGATAAAATGAGTAAATACAATTTAAACCGCGATATGTTCACTGACTAATATGTGCGGTATTTGTGACAATTTAATTATTTTAATGTGTGGAAAACCGCACGTTTTCTTCTTTTATTATTGATTTATAAAACCAACCATTTGAAATTTAATAACTTTATATCATTGGCAGTAAAGTTGCTCTATTAGAACTGACAACAAGTAGATTCTAATAATCAGGACACATAATGATAAAGTTTACACACCCCTGTATTTTACTCACCTCAATTACTGGCCTTGCTATTTGCTCGTACTCTGCTCAAGCGGCTGAATATGCTGTATATGGTAAAGCCGAAGTGCAAATTGCTAATACAGATACAGGTATTATGCGCTATGCAGATAAAGGGACACAGATTGAAGCGCCATTCTCGCGTATTGGTATTAAAGGCGAGCACAAACTTAACGAATATTTAAGTGCAGTGTTTAAATACGAAGTACAAGTTAAAGGGTTTGAGGAAGACGACACCGATGAGCCTTTTACTGCACGTAATACTTACTTGGGTTTAAAAGGTGCGTTTGGTGAAGTTGTAGTAGGAAGAAACGATACTCGCTTTAAATACTCTGAGGGCAAAGTCGATAACTTTAATGAAACTCAAGCCGACATGGCACAAGTTATTGCAGGGCAAGATCGCCTTGGAGACACCATAACCTACACTTCAAGCTATTGGCATAATGCACAGTTTTCGTTTACTTATGCGCCAAAAGATGACAATAAAGACGATAAAGCAGGCTTTGCTGCTACGCTTATTTATGGCGACCGTAATTTAAATAATACGCCATATTACTTATCGTTAAGCCATGTTGATTCACTTAATAATATTACTGCAAGCAGAATTGCCGGTGTTTATAAGTTCGAACAATTACAGCTAGGTGCGCTGTACCAGCATTCAGAATCAGTAGATGGCAGTAAGTCGGGCAATGGTTACGTATTAAGTGCCAGTTATACACTTGATAAGTGGGTGCCAAAAATTCAGTTTGCAAAGGATGACTCAACTCTTCGTCAAGCATCTGAGGCAACGCAATGGAGCACAGGCCTTGATTATGTATTTGATAAGCAAACTACAGCTTATCTTTTATATACCGATCTTAATTTAGAAGAACAAGACGACAGCAGTGTAGCTCTTGGCCTTAAATATAAATTTTAGGAAAAGTAATGACTCAACAAATTTTAAAAAACAATTCTCCTAAAAAACAGAGTATGCAATGGTTTTGGCTATTACTGGGCCCAAGCGTTATGTTGCTTACCTGTCTAATAAACCCACCTGAGGGTATGTCGGTTGCTGCATTTAAAACAGCTGGCTTAGCATTTTGGATGGCATCGTGGTGGGTAAGTGAAGTAGTGCCAATTCCAGCAACAGCTTTGCTCCCTTTGGTAATATCACCACTTGCTGGTATAGAAGCCATAAAAAGTGTGGCTGCACCGTATGCGCACCCACTAATATTTTTATTTTTAGGCGGATTTTTAATCTCTATCGCTATGGAGCGATGGGGGTTACATAAACGTATAGCGCTTAGCACCATGTTATATGCGGGTAAAAAGCCAAGTTTGCAAATTTTAGCAATGATGCTTGTAACTGCATTTTTGTCGATGTGGATGTCTAATACCGCAACAGCCGTAATGATGCTACCTATTGCACTTTCAATTACCAATTTGGTTAAGCAATCAGACCCAAGTAATGAAGGGTTTGGCAAAGCATTGCTACTATCAATTGCTTATGGTGCAAGCATTGGTGGTATTGCTACTTTAATTGGTACACCGCCTAATGCCTTAATGGCTGCTTACTTATCAGATAGTTATCAAATTGAAATAGGCTTTGCTCAGTGGATGATTGTAGGCGTACCACTGTCTTTAAGTATGCTTATCATTAGTTGGGTTTGGCTTACCAAATTTGCGTATAAAGTAGATGCTAATGTTAAAAACGATCAAAAAATTGATACAAAAGCGGTGTTTTCAACGCAGCTAAAAAACCTAGGTATAATGCAACGTGCCGAAAAAGGCGTGTTATTTGTGTTTGTTTTAGCAGCACTGTGTTGGATATTTAGACCTATACTTGGCGACATAACAGGGCTTAAAATTTCTGATACGGGTATTGCGATTGCCGCTGCATTATTACTATTTGTTTTGCCTGCAAACAAAGGCAGTGACGAACGTATTCTTGATTGGGAAAGCGCAGCTAAAGTGCCGTGGGGCGTTTTATTATTATTTGGTGGCGGGCTTACACTTGCATCTCAAATTAAGTCATCAGGGCTTGCCGAGTTTATTGCTCACATGATTGAAGGCGCAAGTGCGATTCCTCTTGTTATGAGCGTACTTGTTGTGGTTGCTTTAATTACATTTTTAACTGAAATTACAAGCAATACAGCAACCGCTGCAGGTTTCTTACCGTTATTAGGTCCTGTTGCTGAATCGATAACAGGTTCACCCCTTGTATGGGTTATTCCTGCTGCTATTGCGTGTAGTTGCGCATTTATGATGCCTGTAGCAACACCACCTAATGCGATTGTGTTTGGCTCAGGGCAAATACAAATGCGCGACATGATAAGAGCAGGCTTTGTACTAAACATCGTCGCAATTGTTTTAATTACGCTAGTGACAATGACTATCGCAGCGCAAGTATTTGGCTTTTAAAACTGTACTAAATTAGTTCCAACCAACCTATATCAGAGTAGTTTTGTTTAAAGTTATAACTTAAAGCAAAGCTACTCTTTATATCCAATCTATTTCAGTTAAATTCACGCCATTAGTGTTCAAAAGAGTTGCTTAGGGTAGATTTACCCTTAAAAACTCAAGTTATATATTACGCTTTCAAGCAAATTAGTATTATTGCTCGAAAAACAGAACAAGGTTATAGTCTGCGGTAACTTTAAAAATTGAGTAATCTATTTTGAGCACCGACACATCACAGGCAATGCCTTTAATTCCCCAATTTGATGAATTGCAAAAAAGCTTTCTCGAAACACCTTACTTGCCAATTGATAAACGTCTCGTTTTATTAAAAAAACTCCGTGTACGTATTGTTGAACTTGAGCAAGAGCTAGTGGATGCTGCTTCAAAAGACTTTGGTTACAGAACCGCTTTCGATACTCTACTTGGCGATATATTGCCTACGGTTCAAACACTCGCGCACATTATCAAAAAGCTACCAAAATGGGCAAAGCCAAGTAATCGCTCTGTAGGTTTAAGTTTGTGGCCTTCAAAAGTAAGTGTTAATTACCAACCTAAAGGTGTGGTTGGTATTATTGCACCGTGGAATTACCCCATTCAGTTAGCGTTAGTACCTGTGCTTACCGCCATAGCTGCCGGTAATAGAGTGATGCTCAAATTAAGCGAGTTTACACCTCACACAAACGTCGTTATCGAAAAAATATTTAAAGACGACATACAAACGCATTGCAAAATAATACAAGGCGGTAGCGACGTAGCCGCGCAGTTTTCATCACTGCCATTTGCTCATTTATTATTTACGGGGTCATCGGCCGTTGGTAAATTAGTAATGGCTTCAGCGAGCCGTAATTTAACACCAGTAACGCTCGAACTCGGTGGTAAATCGCCAGTTATTATTACGCAAAATGCCGATATTAAAAAAGCGGCACAAGCCATACTGTTTGGAAAAATGGCCAACGCAGGGCAAATATGCGTTGCTCCCGACTACGTATTTGTACCCAAAGAGCTTGAGCATCAGTTGGTTCAGCAATTATGCGAGCTTTATAAAAAGCACTTTAAAGACGGTGTTGAAGGTAAAAACTTAACCTCTATTATTAGCGATGCACACTATAAACGTTTAGCAACCTACTTAGAGCAAGCCCAAGAGCTTGGCGCAAACATTATTAAGCCACTTGAGCAAAACCAGCAAGATGAGCAAAAACATCGTATGGGGCTGCACTTAGTGACTCAAGTTACTGACGAAATGCAGCTTATGCAAGATGAGTTATTTGGCCCAATACTACCAATAATGAGTTATGACACGCTCGACAGCGCAATTGACTATATTAAAGCCCATCACCACCCGTTAGCGCTTTATATTTTAGGGCAAGATAAGCACGCTCAAGAATACATTATGAAGCAAACAATCAGTGGCACTGTGGCAATAAACGATACGTTAGTGCAAGTAACTGCTGACGATGCCCCTTTTGGTGGTGTAGGGCATTCAGGAATGGGGCATTATCATGGCATAGAAGGGTTTTTAACGTTTAGCCATGCTAAAAACACGTTAGTATCGGGCTCGTTTAATCCTCGTATTGTTATGCTGCTAAAACAAAGCAAACTTCTTATTAAGCTACTAAAGTGGCTTTACATAAAATAAGAGTATGTTGATTTTGTAAAGTTGAATAGATTTTGAACTTGCTAAATCAAGATATTAAAAAGGCTGAATTACGTTATGTAATTCAGCCTTTTTTAGATTAGTTTCAAACTAAGGTCTTAAACTCTTAAACTTTAAAATAAGCGACCTTCGCCAGCATAGGTACCCACTTGTATTTTTGCATAAATGGCATCGGCTTTTTCTTTAGCTTCTTCAATTTCTTTAGGCAGCATTTTACGCTCATCAAGTTTGCGGCTATGACTCGCTTGCATATTGCCGTTGTACTCAGCGATAGTATTCCAAATGTACGACTTTTCTAAATCTTTTGGCATACCTAGCCCTTCAAAATACATGAGGGCTAAATTGAATTGTGCTAAAGAGTAATTGTTTGCAGCTGCTTTTTCGTACCAGTTGCGTGCCGCTTCATAATCTCGTGTAACGCCCACGCCATTGGAATACATTACACCTAAATTAAACTGAGCCGCAGGCAGGTTTTTATTGGCTGCTTTTTCAAATAAGGTAACAGCCATTTGGTGATCAAGCTTTACGCCTTTACCTTCGTCGTATAAAACAGCTAACGCAAACATTGAATCCGGATGGTTCTTTTTAACGCCTTGTTGATAAAGCGCAGCTGCTTTGCGGTAATCGCGTGTTACACCGTATCCACCTTCGTATAATTTAGCTAGTTCGTAAATTCCTGGTGCAAAACCTTTATCGGCAAGGTATTGAAATTCTTTTAGGGCGACTGCAAATTCACCTTCGTTAGCTGCTCTTATGCCATCTTCTAATGTTGCATGAGCGAAAGGGCTGGCAAGTAAAACGCCAGCAAGAACGAGTGCTTTCAAATTAAACTGTGACATATTAATGTCTCCAATTAGTAATAGTTACGATAGGTTTTAGGGCCAGTATATCTTGCCGCGATTAAATAGCGCCTAAATAGAACAAGTTTTAATCCCGAAAGGTAAACAGACTTTAGTTAAATGCTAAATTATTAAATTTTTGCACTATTTGCGCATTTTAAACGTTTAATACTCAATGCATTTAAGTAGAGACTAAATCGGTTATTATAAATAGATGCAAAAAAGGGTGTCTACTGTTATGTTTTACGCCAGCTTTAGCGCAAACGCAAGGCGATACCTTATCAGATCGTGCGTATAAAATGTAAATAATAGCGCGGTGGACTTTTAAGGTAAGTAAACGAGTTTAAGAAGTGTAAGATACAGATTTTATAGAAAATTTAAAGAAATAAAAAAAGCCCGTTAGGGCTTTTTTGAGTCATATTAACCGTCACTAATATGAGCAATGTAGCAAGTAAATGTGATATTTGATGTTATTACTTGGGTCGAGTAAGTAATAACACGAAGCGGCACGCTCTTCTTTTAATGTGTCAGCATCCTTGCTGAATATTCTTCCGTAGGCACTGAGGTCGTTACACTGTGTTTGTGCGAACGATTATCAGTTAGATCTAAATGCAAGTCAATACTTAAATGATAATTATTATCAAGTGAGTTTTGAGCTTCGCCACAATATAAATAATAGAGATGATCAGTGCCACTTAAATCGAGAATTCACGGCGCGTTGAGAACTTGTTGATTTATATTGAAATATGGCACTTAAATTGAGATTTATTAACTAAATTACACTCTAAAAATAATTATGTTTTTTATTAGGTAAATTTCTTAAACAACGAGAAATCGCTTGAAAACATCTATTACAGTAAGTGATTTGAATTGATAATTTGCCTATCTGTTATACGAAAGCTAATCGGTTTACTTCGAGGTAGAGTTTATTTAGGCCGATACTTTGCGGAGTAGCAACAGCGCATCTTTATTTTTCATTACATAAAGAACTTGTATTCATGGGCAGTTATAGCCGTGGATTGCATCACTCAATAATTACCGGCGGTCTGCTCTGTGCCATAAGCCGACCTTGAGACACATAGAGATTAAGACTGCAAAGATACGAAAGCGGAAGTTAGCTTTGGCCTGTTTAACGACAAATATTCCGACAAAGCAGTCATGACTATTAGTTTATTGTTAAATCTAATCTTTCTTTTCGTTCATCTACTCAATAACCCCACGCTAAACGTGACTTTAGCGTGGGGTTAGAGTTCACAGTAATTTTATCTGGATAGCTCTTTTATTTTTTTCTCTGAAAACCAGCGATATAAAACAGGTAAAACAAATAATGTTAACAGTGTTGCAGTTACCAAGCCGCCAACAATAACACTCGCTAATGGGCGCTGTATTTCTG
The DNA here is from genome assembly GCF_030408135.1 of Pseudoalteromonas sp. APC 3691. Taxonomy (NCBI): domain Bacteria; kingdom Pseudomonadati; phylum Pseudomonadota; class Gammaproteobacteria; order Alteromonadales; family Pseudoalteromonadaceae; genus Pseudoalteromonas; species Pseudoalteromonas sp. APC 3691. The sequence continues at coordinate 57,918 of NZ_JASDCB010000021.1, forward strand.
CACCAACACCATTAGACATTAACATCGGTATCAAACCTAAAGCTGATGTTATAGCAGTCATAAGTACAGGTCTTAATCTTGAAGTAGCGCCTTCAAAAACGGCTTTAGATGCTTCTAGACCGTCTTTAATACGTTGGTTGATACTTTCTACCATAACGACCCCATTCAATACCGCTACACCAAATAAGGTAATAAAGCCAACGGAGCTTGGTACAGACAAGTATTGTCCAGATAAATATAAGGAGAAAACTCCGCCAATTACAGCAAGCGGCACGTTGACCAATATCAGCATAGCTTGACCAACAGAACCAAAGGCAAAGTAAAGTAGTAGTGCGATTAGTGCTAACGATAAAGGTACAACTATAGCTAACCTATTTTGAGCACGTTTTTGACTTTCGAACTGGCCGCCAATCGAAACAGAATAACCTGAAGGTAAGTCAACCTTTTCAGCAATTACCGTTCTGATATCGGCAACCACGCTTCCCATATCTCGATTTTGTACATTTGCTTGGATAACGACTCTTCGTTGTACATCATCGCGTCTAACTTGTGGTGGGCCTGACTCAAATGAGACTGAGGCTACGTCACCCAGTCGCACCCAAGCACCAGTAGGTGATTGAAGCCGAATATCAGCAATAGCTTCTTTGTTACTTCGGTACTCTTCCTCTATGCGAACGTAAATATCATAACGTTCATTACCATTGATTATTTGTCCGGCTGCAACACCACCAATACCATCACGCACAACCTCCATTATGTCACTCACAGACAATCCAAAGCGTGATAGTTCTTGCCTGTTAGGACTTATCACCAATTGCGCTTCACCAGCAATTTGCTCCAATGCAACATCCCTTGCACCTTCAATGTTTTTAATTGCTGTTTCTATTTCTTGACCTTTAGCCGCCAGTACCTCAAGTTCAGGCCCAAACAACTTTATCGCCAACTGAGCCTTAACACCAGATAGTAGCTCATCGACACGAGTCGCAATAGGTTGAGAAAAGTTGAGTAGCAACCCAGGGAATTCTTCTAGAGATCTCTCCATTTTTCCTTGAAGTTCATATCGATTAGATGCACTGGTCCACTCAGAAACAGGCTTCAACCCTATGTAAATTTCGATGTTATTCACTGGCTCTGGGTCTCCACCTATTTCTGCTCGACCAATTCGGCTTAATGCATAGGTTACTTCAGGAAAAGCCATTAGTTTTTCTTCTAGAATTGGTGCCACAGTGAGCGCGGTATCTAAACTGGAAGAAGGTGCAAGCGTTGCTCTTAAGTTTATCGTCCCTTCTTCTAACTCAGGTACAAATTCAGTACCAATTAATGGAACTAATGCAAAGGCAGAGAAAACTAATATAAGTGCGGCTGAAATGACTAATTTGGTGCGTTTTAGTGCGAATGTAAGCCCTTTTCTGTAGAGTTTGTCTAATGGCCTAAGAACAAAGCTTTCCCTCTCTTTTACACCTGACTTAAATAAATAAGTAGCTAAAGCGGGTACAAAAAACAACGCAACCACAATAGCAGATATAACAGCTAAAATGATGCTTATTGCCATAGGTTGAAATAACTTTGCCTCAACACCTTCAAAGCTAAATAAAGGCGTAAATACAACTAAAATAATAGAAGCTGCAAAAAATACGGGACGAGCCACTTCTTTACCCGCATTTTGAAGACGTAACTTAATACCATGCTCATCTTGTTCTACATCATGTGGATCAGTATCAGCACTAGGCACTCTTTCTTTTACAGTTTTTAAATGGGTAGAGTCTGGTCTATTTAAATGCTTAAACATGTTTTCAACCATCACGACTGAACCATCAACTAGCATACCAATGGCTACGGCAATGCCACCCAATGACATAAGGTTTGCAGAAATGCCCCACCAAGCCATGATCATTAACGCGATACCAATTGAAATTGGAATAGATATTAGGACAAGGAAGGTTGCACGTATATTCATTAAAAATAGTGCTAATACAATACAGATGAAAATAAATGCTAGTAATAGTGCATCAACTACTGTATCAACGGCTTTTTCAATCAAATCAGCCTGATCATAAAATGGTTCAAAGCGAACACCTTTAGGCAATGCTTGATTAATCAATGGGATTCTTGCATTGATACCATCAATGGTGGCTTTAGTATTAGACCCCATGCGTTTTAAGACAATGCCAGAGACAACTTCACCTAAATTTTCGACTTTACCGTCTTCGGTTTTGCGCGTCATTGTGACAGCACCTTGACGAATTTCACTGCCCATTTCAACTTTAGCAATATCCGAAACCGTCACAACTGTCCCATCAACTGTTTTGACGGGAACTTGTTTGATATTACTAATACCAGCGTCACCACTTTCAAACCAACCTGCACCTCTAATAACAAGCTGCTCTTGCCCACGGTTCATATACCATCCGCCAACATTGGCATTGTTGTTATCTAGGGCACCAACAACGTCTTCTTGCGTTAGGTTATAAGAAAGAAGCTTAGATGGATCTACATTTACTTGGTACTGCCTAACAATACCTCCAAAGGAGAGTACATCAGTAACACCATCGACAGGCATAACGAGTAATTTTACTACCCAATCATTGAGACTCCTGAGTGCCATAACATCATAGCCTGCATCTTTATCTGAAATAAGAAGGTACTGAAATACTTGGCCTAGCCCTGAGGTGTTTGGCCCCATTTCGGGTGTGCCGACACCTTCTGGTATCAGTTCTTTTGCGGCTTGAAGACGCTCAAATACGAGTTGTCTTGCAAAGTAAATGTCGGTGCCTTCTTTGAAAACAACCGTGACGCCAGACAAGCCTGTTTTAGAAATTGAGCGCACTTGTTCTACATCAGGTAAGGCATACATGACCGCTTCAATGGGGTACGTAATGAGTTGTTCAACTTCTTCAGCAGCTAGTCCTGGCGCTTCAGTATTTACAGCAACTTGAACATTAGTAACATCAGGAAAGGCATCTAAATTTAGTTTTGGTATAACCATAATTGCGCCGACAATTGTGGCAAACAGCGCAATCAAAATCAGGAGTCTATTATTAACAGACCAATCTATTATTTTATTAAACATAGTCTTACTCCTTAGTGGTTATGCGGATCAAATCCGCCTTTAGCGATTTCAGAAGCAACAAAAAATGCGCCTTTGGTTACAATTCGCGTCCCACTATCAAGGCCAATGATTTCCCTAAAATCACCTAAGGCTCGGCCTAGTTCTACTTCTACAGCTTTAAATTCTCCAGGGTGGTCTTCGACAAATACGGTCCAATCACCATCTGCGCTGCGGATCAATGCTTCTTCTGGCACAGCCATCACTTTCTGCTTTGTGGCAAACTGAAAGTAAACTTTTACAAACATACCTGAATGAAGGTTATCATCAGCATTCTGTACCCCCAATCTAATAATTCTTGTACGAGTTACGGGATCAATTGTATGGGCTTCTTGGATAACTTTGGCATTGTAACTCTGGCCTTCTAATTTAAGTACCGCAGGAGAATCAATTGATAAATTTAGCTTTTTATTTGGAGAAACTTTTGCTTCAACCCATAGTTGTTTTTCATCAGCTAACAACATGACTGAATCCCCAGCATCAACACGTTGCCCTTGGATAAAGTCGTCTTGAAGCACGACACCTTCACGGTGCGCCGTTAATGCATATTGTCCAAATGCTTTAATGTCTTTGTTAGAAATACCATTTATTGCTTTTTCAGTTAACCCTAAAGCAATGAGCTTGCCATAGCTCGCATTGTATGTTGTTTCAGCTTGTAATAATCGACTTTCACTCACCGTCTTATTACCCAGCTTTTTTACACGTTGCCATTCGGTTGAAGCGATTAAATAGTCAGCTTGTGCTTGTGCCATTGCTTCACTAAATAATGTAACTAACTTCTGACCTATTTCTACATACTCGCCAAGCGCTGCATGGCGACTGATAATTACTGACTCTGTACGTGGTGATACCACATAACTTTTATAGCCATTAGCTTTTATTTCGCCAGGTGCATATACGGAGCTAAATTGATATTCAGGCTTAACACTTTCCACTTTAATGTTAGCAAGCGACATCTTCTTTGGATCAATAGTGATACCTTCTTCATGTTCTTCTTCTCCCTCTCTATTACCACCTTCATGGCCGTGCTCGTCATGGTCACCTTTATCTTCTTCATGTCCCTTTTCGTGTTCATGCTCATCTTGATGTTCTTTTTCTTCTTGTTTCGAAACGTTTGTGACAGAACCAGTTCCATCTGACGACTGTGCAAAAGCATCATGATTTGTACTAAACCCAACTAACAGGCTGCTAATTACTACGGCTAAAAATTTTGTAACTATTCACCAAGACAAATTATTTTCTAAGGATCTTTTTTAGCTATTGACTGATCCTGCCAGTATGCCAAGCTAGAGCTATTACCCTATCGCTCTAGCTTTAATGAATTTAAACAGCATAAATA
>NZ_JASDCB010000022.1:0-58955 GCF_030408135.1 Pseudoalteromonas sp. APC 3691
GATGAATCGAGAATACGCAAACTTCAAGGGCCATTAATGTTTAATGTAATGCGAAAGATAGCCATGGCGCTTTTTAAACAAGATGCATCTAAGTCAGCAAGTATGGCGAGGAAAAAGAAAATGGCAGGGCTAGACGATGATTACCGCTCAACCCTGCTAGAGTCTGGGATTAAAATGCGCTAGCCGTGCTAGCTGGGCTTTTTTTGTCTTTTGTTAAAATATAAATAAGCGGAAGATAACAAACAACAACGGTGCCTATATTAATAAATGGCAATAAGGTTTTATAAATGTATGTACTATAAGAAAGATCCCATAAATGGCGGTCGACTAATCTAAATAGCTGTAAAATTGGTGCCATAATAACAACCAATTGACCTAATACGCATTGCCATAAATAAACCTTATCTTTTAAACCCAGATATGCGATGAGTGCCATCCAAGCAATATCATTAAGGGCCCAAACAAGGTATCGATAAACATAAATCCCATTATCAAACTCTTTCAAGTAAGGATGAATAATGGTTCCATATAAAAAAAAAGCGGCTGTAATTAAAGCGAAACGCAGGGCCAAATAATCTTTTCTAAAATAAAAGATGAAAATAGCAGGGCTTAAAATAAACACCCAACTAGTATCTAATATCAATATAGTCTTTAAAAACCATTCAGGCATTAGAGTTAATCAAGTTTTTTTTCATCATCGTCATTACCACCGCCATTTCCTGGCATATGACTAAACTTATCGACCTTTTTCATAAACTATTCCGTTACATTTGTTAAAGAAAGCATACTTTATGATAAATAAGTGTGTTTGCCAATAAAAGTTATCTTACATCTATAGGAGCTGACTCTTTTGCTTTACCTTGTAGTATAGATATTTCTACTCGGCGATTCCTGCGGCGATCTTCATCGGTGTCATTCGGTACAAGTGGTCGTGTTTCAGCTCGACCAACCACCATCATTCGGGTTTTATCAAAGCCTTGAACTTTTTGTAGCTCACTGGCAACGGCTACTGCCCGCTTTGATGATAGGTCCCAATTGTTAATATATAACTCATTCGATACCTGAAAATCATCTGTATGGCCAGATACTGTTATTTCACCAGGTACATCTTTTAACAGCACACCGATATCTTGAATTATAGGTTTAAACTTAGGTTGTAAAAATGCACTACCTGAAGGAAATGAACCATTCTCTCTAATGCGAATAATTATTTGCTGCCCTAAAGACTCAAGCTCAATTGCGCCATCGATTATTTGCTTTTCAAGCTGCTGCGCTATCTTTTTAACAAGCTCGTTAGTTTGTTCCTGATCGGCTGCTGAAGTTGCTTGCTCAGAAGATTCTTCTTGTGAGGTACTACGAGATTCGCCACCGCGTTTATCCCCGCGCTGTTCTTGCCTGCCGCCTGCTGAGCTTTCATCGCCAGCCTGAAACTCTAACATTTGTTGAGTCATTTCGACTGTTTGCTGCTGAATGGTTTCTATTGGGGTTGGCTCTGGTTTGCCTGGGGTAAACTCCATGGCAATAACAGAGGTCCCTTTAGGGATGTCTTTTACTTCAATTTTATTCTGCACACCGAAAGCAAACTTCATAGAGCCCGCAATTTGTTTAAACTTAAGTACATCCATTTCTGAAAACGCGAGCAAGAGTACAAAAAAGCACATTAAAAGTGACATTAAATCGGCAAACGTTCCCATCCATGCAGGTAGACCTGGTGGTGGACATTTGCACTCTTGATCAGACATAGTTACTCCTCGGTATCTACTTTGCGTTTAGATTCAGCTAAGTAATTTTTCAAAATACCTTCGATTACTTTTGGATTTTGACCATCTTGTATACCTAAAATAGCATCCAAAATTAAACGCTGATTCATAGCTTCCTCGTCTTTACGCAGTTCAAGTTTTACCTGAATAGGAATTGCCACGACATTGGCTAAAAACGCGCCATATAAAGTTGTTAATAGTGCTACTGCCATTGCCGGACCAATTGCCTTTGGGTCATCCATGTTAGACAACATTGCAACCAAACCAATTAGAGTACCAATCATACCCATTGCAGGCCCTATATCAGCTAACGACTTAAATAAACCCGCGCCCAATTCATGGCGAGTCGTGGTTAGAGAAATATCTTTTTGAAGTGTAGCGCGAACTACATCTGCGTCGTGGCCATCAACGAGCATATCGACGCCTTTGCGCATAAAGGGGTTTGGAATTTCAGCTTCTTCGAGTGCTAAAAAACCGCCTTTACGAGCTGAATCCGCAAGTTCTACTGCTTTTTCGATAAGTATTTCTGGCGTTTCGATTTTAAACATAAACGCTTTGGCAACAACTTTACCTATCCCCAAAAATTGCGACATAGTGAAGTTTGATAAAACAATAAAGAGTGAACCACCAAATACAATAACCACAGACGGGGTATTGTAAAACATAGCCATTTCACCGCTACTACTCATAAACATAGACATGACAATTAAGCCAATTGCGCCTAGGATCCCGATTATGGTTGCTAAATCCACATTTCCTCCAGAAGTTTCATGCTTAATGGCCTTATCATAAACTTTTATTATTAACTGCTTATCGGCAACATATTGAATTGCTTAAGCCATTTTTATAAATAAACATAAAAAGCAGCCTTTAGCACTATCTTAGATCAAGTTATAAAGGCTACCTAATTATCAATTGATTTATTAAACCAACAGACCGCCATTAAGGCTTTATTAATGCACTTGAAATATAATTTAACGTTATAAAGGTAAAAAACCAATATCATCCTTTGACCTAGTTTAGCATTCCCCCTAAAATTGACCCCTAAATTTATTATGTAAGCTGAAATAAAGATGGCGACTAAAAAACCTGAAAACTTAAGTTTCGAACAAGCACTAGAAGAATTATCTACAATCGTTAGTGACATGGAACAAGGTGACTTATCGCTTGAGCAATCGTTAAAGCAATTTGAGCGTGGAATTGCATTAGCAAGTGCTTCATCAGGGAAATTACAGCAAGCAGAACAAAAAGTATCAATTTTGATGGGAAATGGCGAAAAGTCAGTACTTACAAATTTTGATAATGATATGGAATAGCTGTGAGCATAAAAAATCATATTGAACGTGCTCAAAAAGATGTAGTAGCGACCTTACAACAGCATTTTAACCAGCCTCTCGATACAGAAGAAACGGTAAATAACGCCACCCAGTATGGATTATTTAATGGCGGTAAAAGATTACGTCCATTTTTAGTTTATGCCACAGGTAAAATGCTCGGCGCAAACCATCAAGACTTAAACGTACTTGCTGCTGCAATTGAGTGTATTCATAGCTATTCGTTAGTCCATGATGACTTACCAGCAATGGATGATGACGACTTACGCCGCGGACGCCCTACTTGTCATATAGAGTTTGGCGAGGCAAATGCAATTTTAGCCGGTGATGCTCTTCAAACTCTTGCTTTTGAGCTTATTGCGAATCACAAATTTGAATGCTCATCGCAAACACAAGTAAAAATGATTGCTACACTTGCCCACGCATCAGGCCTTCAGGGTATGGTTGGCGGACAAGGCCTTGATATAGCAGCAACTGATAAAGTAATTACCGTACAAGAGCTTGAGCGAATACATAAGCTAAAAACCGGAGCTCTAATTAATTGCGCAATTACACTTGGTGCACTGTGCAGTGAAAAGGCTGATCAACAAACCTTAGAAAATTTAAGTGTTTTTGGGTATGCTATAGGGCTAGCATTTCAAGTACACGACGACATTTTAGATGTTGAAGGCGATACAGTTATTTTAGGAAAGCCACAAGGCTCCGATATTGCCGCGAATAAAGCGACATATCCGGCGTTATTAGGTATGCTAGGCGCTAAAGAAAAGGCGCAAAATTTAATACAACAAGCCCATGAAGCGTTAGCAAATATAGATGCTGACACAACACTTCTTGCGTCGCTAGCAAATTATCTAATTGAGCGTGACCACTAATTTTTGCTCATACGTATTGCAATTAGCACTGACATTATTACTCAACATTAATTATTCGTAAAAGCTTTGAATTAATTAATGTTAGCGAAGGATATATATAAAACCATGACACTTGATAGTAGCAAGTATCCATTACTTAATTTGGTTGACGAGCCAGCCCAATTGCGTGACTTAGCGCAAGACAAACTCCCTGCATTTAGCAATGAGCTGCGCGATTATTTACTCAACTCAGTATCGCAAAGTAGCGGTCATCTAGCGTCTGGTTTAGGGACGGTTGAACTAACCGTTGCCCTGCATTATGTTTATAACACTCCAGACGATCGCCTAGTTTGGGATGTGGGTCATCAAGCTTATCCGCATAAAATTCTTACTGGTCGTCGCGAGCAAATGCACACCATTCGCCAAAAAGACGGTTTACACCCTTTTCCTTTTCGCGATGAAAGCCAATACGATACGTTTAGCGTAGGCCATTCAAGCACCTCTATTTCAGCTGCCTTAGGTATGTCTATTGCTGCACAAAAAGAAGGTAAAGGTCGAAAGTCTGTAGCCATTATTGGTGACGGAGCTATAACCGCAGGCATGGCATTTGAAGCGATGAATCATTTAGGTGATGTAAAATCAGACATGCTTATTATTTTAAATGATAACGAAATGTCGATTTCTGAAAATGTTGGCGCATTAACAAATCACTTTGCTCGAATTTTATCAGGTAGCTTTTATACTAACATTCGTGAAGGTAGTAAAAAGTTACTCTCAGGAGTGCCTCCGGTAAAGCAACTTGCCAGTAAAATGGAAGAGCACATTAAAGGCATGATGATCCCGGGTACCTTCTTTGAAGAATTAGGCCTAAATTACATTGGTCCCATTGATGGTCACGATGTAAACATGCTTGTAGATACATTACGTAATATGCGTAATTTAAAAGGCCCACAGCTTTTACATATAAAAACCCAAAAAGGTAAGGGCTACAAACCGGCTGAAGCCGATCCTATTGGCTATCATGGTGTACCAAAATTCGATCCGAGCACAACTAGCCTACCTAAATCTAAACCTAGTGCTGCTACTTTTTCAAAAGTATTCGGCGATTGGTTATGTGATATGGCCGAACAAGACAGTAAGTTAATGGCTATCACGCCTGCAATGCGCGAAGGTTCAGGCATGGTACGTTTTTCTAAAGAGCATCCAGATCAATACTTTGATGTAGCTATTGCTGAGCAGCATGCCGTTACTTTAGCCGCTGGCTTTGCCTGTGAAGGTTTAAAACCTGTTGTTGCTATTTACTCAAGCTTTTTACAACGTGCGTATGACCAATTAATACATGATGTTGCACTGCAAAACTTACCTGTATTATTTGCCATTGACCGCGCTGGTATTGTTGGAGCCGATGGTGAAACTCACCAAGGTGCGTACGATTTAAGCTTTATGCGCTGCATTCCAAATATGGTAATTATGGCACCAAGCGATACCAACGAATGCCGCCAAATGCTATACACCGGTTATAAAGCAAACTGCCCTGTTGCAGTTCGTTATCCTCGAGGTAGTGCAGGTACTGCAGACATTGAAAGCACTATGCAACTGCTTGAAATAGGTAAGGCAGATACAATTAAGAAAGGCAGTAAAATTGCCATTTTATCGTTCGGTACATTACTTGAAAATGCACAGCTTGCTGCAGATGAATTAGATGCAACGCTTGTTAATATGCGTTTTATTAAACCACTTGATACCGCACTTTTAAATGAGCTTGCAACTAGCCACGATGTAATTGTTACGCTTGAAGATAATGCGATTGCTGGCGGTGCCGGCTCTGCAGTTAACGAATTCTTAGCAACGCAAAAAACTGATATTAATATCCTTAACTTAGGTATTCCTGATGAGTTTATTAAACACGGCACTCAAGATGAAATGCACGATGAAATGGGGTTAGGCGAGCAAGGAATATTAACCGCTATTAAAGCGTTTATTAATTAACTTCCTATACATCTAAAGTTGAGCATATTAAAAAAGGAGCCTAGGCTCCTTTTTAATATCAAATATTGCTGATCAGCGCATCCACACTTTAATATCAGCTAGGCCATTGCTTTGTAAAATACCTAATTGTTGATCAACGTTAGAATTTTGTTCAAACTCAAATGCATCAAGCTGATCATCAAACGTAATATTTGCAACACCATCACCACCGCGCTTTTTAACTTGGTGCAATGAAATATCTGCTAGGTTAATAGATGTCTCCCAGCTAATTACCTGCCCACCCAAAAGTGGTAATGGATAAAATGACCAACCAATTGATGCCGTGATATTAGTTGTTTTTCCATTTGGTAATTGGAATGAATTAGCCGCTATTACTTTACAAAGATCTGAAGCATAGCTGTCTATTTTATTGCATTTAAAATCACGTAATAATAGTAAAAACTCATCACCACTCCAACGTGCCACATAGTCAGAGCCCTGCGTACGCGAATTTAACAATGCAGCCATTTGCTGTAAGCAGCTATCACCTGCAATTGGGCCATACGCATCGTTAATACGGCTGAAGTTATCAAAGTTAATAATTACCAGCACCAGTGACTTACCTTGTGCCTGCAGCGACTGTGAATTACGTTGAAAGTGCTCAATATCTTTAGGGAGTTGATCAAACAAAAAGCGGCGACTACGTAGCCCTGTTAGCTCATCTGAGTGACTCACTAATTTAAGCTGTGAATTCACTTGGCCTAATTTATCATTAGCTTGGCGAAGCTCTAAGGTACGCTCAGTGATTAAGCCCTCTAATGCTTCTTGTTTTCTGCGCTCTTGTGCTCTAAACACCCAAAAAATGAGATAAAAAAGCAAAATAAAACCACTGGTAATTAAAAGCCTAAAGTAAATTGTTTCGTCAAAGCGCTCAGGCACTACAAAACCGTATTCTACATCTTGCGCTTTAGCCCAGTCTTCACCTTGGCGCTTAGCTTCTAATTGAAACAAAAACGAGCCAGGAGGCAAGTTAGTATAAATAGCTTCACGTCGCGTATTTGCATAGCGCCAATCACTATCTAAGCCACTTAGTTTATATCTAAATTCAATGCTGTTTGGTGCATAGTAATCAATAGCTGTGTAAGTTAGCGTTATATCACGCTCGTCTGTTTCTAATGATGGTTTTTTACCAAGCGCAGCGGTAGTTAAATGACGAAGTGGCGTTGTTATTGTCTCTATTGTTGGCTTTAATGCAAGCACACCAAATAGCTCTACATTTTTAGGTATTTCAACAACACCTTGTAAGCTTGGGTACCAAATAGAATTTCCGGTGTCTGCTACCGCATCATGCCCAAGTCCACTACAACATTGATTCGCTTTACCATCAAGTTGACGGTCAAAAGATGAAATTACTTCTTCAACTTTTAAGCTTTTTATTTCTGTTTTAAATTGCTCTACAGGCATTCTGTAAACACCTTTCATGGTGCTTACCCAAACATGCTTTAACTTTTCATCATATTCTAGGCTAAATATAGAACCATACGGTAAACCATTAGCTGCATCGAGCTGACGCCATTGCCCTTGCGTACTTCTGTAAAAAAGCCCGTCGTTAAGAGAGCCGATTAAAATACCCACGCCATCTATATGTAGCACGCTAGTTACGTATGCGCTTTCAAGTGTTGTTTGGTCGCCAATTTTTTCAATGCCACGGTCTGTAAAGTAATATGCGCCCTTACTAGTACCAATCACACCAAAGTTTGTTTTATCTAATACGTAGGTAATAAACTTACTACCTAAAAAAGCGTTATAGGCAAAAGGCGTTAAACCAGCATAATTTAATCGATATAAACCGCGTCCGGTACCAATCCAAAAGCCGCCTTTACTAGAGCGACTTATTGCAAATACCGGATTATCGCGAAGTGCTCGACCTGGGACGGTGTAAAGTGTCTTGTTTTCAAAAACAAATAAGCCGCGCCCTGTGGCTATATATAATCGCTCACCATCAAATTGTAGATCGTGTACTGATGCGTATCCATATTTACTACTTGGGACTAAATTAATAAAACTTTTATCTAAATCGAAATAACCAATGCCGCTTTTATTCGCAACCCACAGTTTACCATCGGGTGCTTGGCTAATAGCCATAACAGATTCGGTCATGTTTGAAACTGCTGAATGCCTTTCGACTCGTCCTTCATGAGCAAGCCACAAGCCTTCACTAAAGCTTGCTAACCAAACGTTATTTTTATCATCTCTAAAAATATCAGCAAACCATATACTTTGATCGAGTTGGCTAGGCTCTACCCATTGCCACTCACCGGTTTTATCTCTGAATAATAAGCGTCCATAGGTCGAAACCCACAAGCCACCATCGGTATCACTCATAAACTTATAAACGGCTGAGTTATTTGCATTAGGTAGAGGAAAAGGTCTTAGCTCGTCATCTAAATCTAAAAAGTATGCACCTAGCTCAGAAGCTATATACAAATTACCATTTAAAAATGATAAATCGTGCACTATGGTTTGCGCTAAGCGCTCTGGTAAAGATATTTTTGCGGTAAGCTCTAAACGTAGTTTAGAAAAATCTGATGAGTTTTTTGTAAGGCGTAATAAATGACGATCATTAACCAGCCAAATGCCTTCAGGAGAGAGTGCCATTTGGCTAACAGAGCCAACTATTTGTGTGATCACAGTAGCATTAACAATAGGTAGAGGACCATTTACTTCAGTGCGTAAATCAACTTGCCCTCTATCTACATAGTATAAGCCGTTGGCCGCAATCCATATGCTACCTTTAGAGTCCTCAAGAATATCCCTTACTGGACCTTTAATATTAAATTCTTGTGCTGCAAATGTGGCTGGGTTAATAACTACCAAGCCACTTTTAGTGCCTACCCATAACAAACCACTAGAATCGACTAAAAGCTTATTAACACCATTACTAGGCAAGAATGGACTATTTTGCGTGTTGTAATTTGTAAATGTTGTACCATCAAAACGGCTTAAACCAAATTGCGTACCAAGCCACATATAGCCTTGCTGATCTTGCACAACACTTTTAAGTGATTGCGACGGTAGGCCATCTTTTATATTCCATTGCTTAACTACGTAATCAGTAATTGAAGCCCAACTTGGCGTCGCGCACAACATAAGTACACAAACCAGTAAAAATCGCATCATATTGCTGCCACCTAGTTAAACAAATCAAATATAAAAATTAAAAGGGCAGTAAACCCACTTTTATTAACGCTTGTAAACATATAAGCGAAAAAATACCCGCAAGTATATCGTCGGCCATTATACCTAAACCGCCATGTACTCGTTTGTCTAGCATACGGATTGGGCCGGGTTTTGCTATATCAAAAAAGCGAAATAACAAAAAACCTACGAGTAATGTTTGCCAGTTAAGTGCTGCGCCAATCATAGTGATGTAATAACCCGCCACTTCATCCCATACAATAGCAGGATGATCGTGCACGCCTAAATCATCAGCCGTTTTACCGCACGCCCATATACCAAATATACTGATCACAACGGCAAATACAATTTGCAGCCATAACGGATAATACATGGTCATAAAAATGAATGGCAATGCAGCAAATGTACCAAATGTACCGGGCGCTTTAGGGGCAAGCCCAGTCCCAAAGCCCAGACCAAAAAACTGATGTGGACGCTTTAAATTAAACTTGCGGTTATTGTTCAAACCAGCTCCTTTGCAAAGTGCTCAAAACCCTGCGGTTCAAAATCAAACTTTTCACCGTTGTGTAAAAGCTCAATTTGGCCATCGCCACTTTTAACTTGGCCAATGCATGTTGCATCTACACCATACTGGCGTAGCTTTATTTCTAACATACTTTTATTGCTATCAGGGACCGTAAAAATTAATTCGTAATCATCACCGTAACTGAGAATAAATGGCAGCTGCTGATTAAAATCAAGGCTTGCTTGCATCGCATCTGAAGTTGGAATACTTTCAATATTCACCACTGCACTTACTTGTGACATATCGAGTATATGACTTAAATCAGCGATTAAGCCGTCCGACACATCAATAGCCGATGATGCTAGGCCTCGTAATACCTGCCCTGCAGCAACACGTGGGGTTGGAAAGTCAAAGCGTTTATTTACGTACTTTAAATGCTCTGGCTCAATACTTATACCTTGCTTGCGAGACTCAATTGCAAGTCCAGCGTCACCTAGCGGACCCGTAACATAAATCCAATCACCCACTTTTGCGCCACTACGACGAAGTGCAGTACCTTCGGGCACAGTCCCTTTCGCACAAATAGTAATAGTTAATGGCCCCTGAGTAGTATCGCCACCTATAATCTGCACATTAAAATATTCAGCAATTTCATGCATGCCATCAGTAAACTCTTCAATCCACTGTGGGTCAATACTTGGCAAAGTTAACGCAACTGAAACCCAAGTTGGCTCAGCGCCCATGGCCGCTAAATCACTTAAATTAACAGCAAGCGCTCTGTGACCTAATGCACGAGGGGAAATATCATCAAAAAAGTGTACGCCAGCAACAAGAGTGTCTGTTGTAACGGCAAGTTGGCAGTTTTGTGGAACGGTTACTAAAGCGCAATCATCCCCTATACCTAGGTTTACATCACGACGGGTGATACCGCGACCTTTAAAGTAGCGGTTAATTAATTCAAATTCCTTCATACACAAAAAAGCCGGCCTATGCCGGCTCCCCTCTTTAACGGTTTACTTACTTGCGTAAATGCTTAACAGCTTTATCAAGTACACCGTTTACAAATTTATGGCTGTCTTCAGCGCCAAAAATTTTGGCCAGCTCAATACCTTCGTTAATAGCAACTTTATAAGGTACGTCTTCACGGAACTTAAGCTCATAGCTGCTTAAACGTAAAATTGCACGCTCAACCATATCTAAGTCATCAAACGGACGTGTTAAATGTGGTGATACAGCTTCGTCTAGTTGCTTGTAATTTACAGCAACACCCGTCGCTAGATCTTTAAAGTATTCAACATCAATTTTAGTAACGTCTGTTTCGATCAACATTTGTTGTTCGATATCGGCAATTAAATTGCCACTTATTTGCCAAGAATAAACGGCTTGGAGTGCTAAGATACGTGCTTTACGTCTTGCTGCTGGTTTCACAAAAATTCCTTAAACTTAAATTTTATCTAACACATTAACCATTTCAAGCGCGCCTAAAGCAGCTTCGCCGCCTTTATTGCCCATTTTGGTGCCAGCACGCTCAATTGCTTGTTCAATGCTTTCTGTGGTTAATACGCCAAATGCAACCGGGATATCATACTCAAGTGATACTTGCGCAAGACCTTTGTTTGATTCGCCAGCAACTAGGTCAAAGTGTGGTGTACCACCTCTGATCACTACGCCTAATGCGATGATTGCATCATACTCTTTTTTTGCCGCAACGCGTTTAGCCGCTAAAGGTAATTCTACCGCGCCTGGCACATAAATAACGGTAATGTCGTCATCTGATACGCCACCTGTGCGTTTTAGCTCATCAACAGCACCTGCAAGGAGGCTGCTACCAATAAAGTCATTAAAACGAGAAATGACAATGGCAAATTTTTTGCCTGGAGCGTACTTATTACCTTCAATAATTTTCATTTGATAACCCTAAAAATAAGTTCAAGCGGTTGCGATTGCGCAAAAATTGCTGCGCATCATACCATAAAAATAAAATAATAGCCTAGTTTAAGCGTGATGCTTATTGTGGCTCAACGTAATCAACAACTTCTAAATGAAAGCCCGAAAGTGCATGGTACTTTTTAGGGCGACTCATTAATCGCATTTGTTTAATTCCAAGATCGGCAAGTATTTGCGAGCCTACGCCAACAGTACGAGATGTACCTTTGAATTTACGTGGCGTAACGCTTTCGCCGGCATCAGCTGCTGCAAATGCTTTCACAGTTGCCTCTAACTCTTCAGTGCTTTCTTGCTTACCTAAAATAACTAAAGCACCTTCATTTTTAGCGATATAAGCCATTGCTTCTGAAAGGCCCCAGCTACGGTCAGCACTTCTGTCTGAAAGTAGAATATCGTTAAAGGTACTTTGCAAATGTACACGTACATTTGTCGGCTCTTGATCTTTTATATCGCCTTTGAGCAATACGTAATGTAATTGGCCGTCAATTGTGTCTTTGTAAGTAACTAAATCAAATTCACCATGAACAGTTGGTAACTTACATTTTGCTACTTGCTCAATTGTTGTTTCGTTTAAGTTGCGGTATTCTATTAAATCAGCAATGGTGCCAATTTTAATATCGTGCTCTTTCGCAAAAACTTCTAAATCAGGGCGGCGTGCCATAGTGCCATCAGCATTAAGTATTTCAACAATAACAGATGATGCTTCAAGCCCAGCTAAACGCGCTAAATCACAGCCAGCTTCAGTGTGTCCTGCGCGAGTTAATACGCCACCAGGTTGCGCCATAATAGGAAAAATATGTCCAGGCTGAACAATATCACTTGGGACTGCGCCTTTAGCTATAGCCGCTTGCACTGTACGCGCTCTATCTGCTGCTGAAATACCGGTTGTAACACCTTTTGATGCTTCTATCGACATTGTAAAGTTAGTCGAAAATGCTGCACCATTGTTTTTAACCATTAACGGTAAATCAAGTTGCTCGCAACGCTCTTGCGTCATGGTTAAACAAATTAAACCACGGCCATGGGTAGCCATGAAATTAATCGCTTCTGCGCTAATATGCTCAGCAGCTATTATTAAATCGCCTTCGTTTTCTCTATCTTCATCATCCATTAAAATAACCATTTTACCGGCTTTAATATCGTCGATGATTTCTTGCGCGCTGTGTAAATTCATAAATTTGCTCGTGTAAGTTGTCAGTTTCGTTATTTAATAAAACCCGCTTTAGCGAGTAAGCTCATCGAAATATCAGAGCCCGTTGGTTGCTCTGCACCCTTTATAAGGCGCTCTAAATAACGTGCAATTTGATCGACTTCTAAATTAACTTGGGTACCTACTTTAAAATGAGCAATTGTGGTTTGCTCACTCGTGTGTGGGACAATTGTTAATTTGAATTTATTACCCTCTACAGCGTTTACTGTCAGGCTTATACCATCAATACATACCGAACCTTTGTAAGGAATGTATTTCATTAAATTTTCGTCAGTTGTAAGCCAATATTCTGTTGCTCTGGCGTTTGCTGTAATACTTGTAATTGTTGCGATACCATCAACATGGCCAGACACTAAATGACCGCCTAAACGAGAAACAGGTTGCATGGCTTTTTCAAGATTCACCGTTTGTCCTAAAGCATAGTGAGCAAAACCGGTCAAACTAATCGTCTCATTAGATAAATCCGCACTAAAACCATCAATATGTTTATCAACTACAGTTAAGCAAACACCATTAGTTGCAATGCTGTCACCTAACTTTACGTCTGTCATATCAAGATCAGTACTTTGGATACGAATGGCTAAGTCGCCTTGTTTTTTTTGTAATAAAGCAATTTTGCCTGTGGCTTCTATTATCCCAGTAAACATAGCACTACTCTTTTTATTAAGTGATTTTAATGAGTTTTGACGCGGTGATACGTAAATCGTCACCAATGCGCGCACATTCATTAAATGTTAAATCAACGGTGTTTTGCATACTCGTCAATTCAGGAAAATTAACTAAACTTTTTGCATCATGGCCCATTAGTTTAGGCGCTAAATAAAAAACAAACTCGTCAACTAAATTAAGCTCTGTCATTTTACCAGCAAGTGTTGCGCCAGCTTCAAGCCAAACATTATTAAACTGCAGTTGCCCAAGTTTTTCTAAAACGGCTTGTAAATCAACTTTACCGTTACTTTCACTGACTTCAATATGCTTTACAAAATGCGGCCATTGCAATGATTTATCAACCTTAGTCGTAAATATTATTACATCACTTTGGATTTCAAATAAAGCAAGGTCAGGTGTTAAACGGTTTTGAGAGTCAATTATAACACGCACGGGCTGGCGAAGCGGCAAATCAGTAGGCAGTGTGCAAGGCAGCTCACTTAGTCGCACATTAAGTTTAGCATCGTCTACTAGCACTGTATCGGCACCGGTTAAAATAGCGCAGCTTTTCGCTCGGTATAATTGTACGTCTTGTCGAGCAGCAGGACTTGTGATCCACTTACTTTGCCCATTTTTAAGCGCCGTTTTACCATCAATACTCGCTGCCATTTTGCAAATCACATAAGGTAAGCCTTGTTCCATACGCTTAAAAAAGCCAACGTTAAGTGCGCGAGCTTGTGATTCGAGTAACCCGTAAGCAACGTCAATACCCGCGTCGCTCAGTATTTTAAGGCCTTTGCCAGCAACTTGTGGATTTGTATCAACCATAGCGGCAATTACTTTTACCACACCGGCAGCTTTTAAGCCTTCGGCGCACGGTGGCGTACGGCCATAATGACTACACGGTTCAAGCGTTACATAAGCCGTTGCACCTTGTGCATTTTTTCCAGCGACAGCCAGTGCATTTACTTCTGCATGGCCTTGACCTGCTAATTGATGAAAACCCTCACCAATTATTTGATTATTTTTAACTAAAACACAGCCAACATTAGGGTTAGGTGTGGTAGTAAACCGGCCTTTTTTGGCAAGTTCTATGGCGCGTGCCATATACATTTCATCATGTTCAGTAAAAGGAACTTGGCTTTGCATTGTTACTCCCCTAAGCGGGCAATTTCTTCGCCAAATTCGCGTATATCTTCAAACGAGCGATAAACAGAGGCAAATCTTACATACGCTACTTTATCGAGCTTTTTGAGGGCTTCCATAATGCATTCACCAACCAAATGGCTTGAAATTTCTCGCTCGCCTGTAGCACGCAACTGCGATTTTATTATATTCACAACTTCGTCTACTTGCTCTGTGCTCACTGGGCGTTTTTCGAGTGCGCGATTTAAGCCATTTAATAATTTATCTTCGTTAAATGGTTCGCGGCTGCCGTCTTGTTTAATAACACGAGGCATAACCAGTTCAGCGCCTTCAAATGTAGTAAAGCGCTCGTGGCAGTCGTTACACTCACGACGCCTGCGAACTTGATGGCCTCCGCCAACAAGGCGTGAGTCAATAACTTTAGTATCTTTTGCGGTACAAAATGGACAATGCATAGCTCGGTACTTCCGTTTTAAAACAAAAAAGACCGCTAAATAGCGGTCTTTTATCTTAGCAAAAAAATAGGGCCTGTTGACCTTTCAGGATTAAATTTGTTCTATCTAGGGGCGATTTAATCGCGGCGCGAGGTTTGTAACCTAGTGGGCTAAGTAAAAACCGAGCAACAAAGAGTAAATCGCCCCTAGGACGAACCCGAGGGCAGTGCATGTTTGGCATTTATGCTGCGTTATCGCCTATTTGTGTGGAGTAACCACACTACATAGACTCTGCCTTGCCTAAAAACCAAACATACTACTGCAAATTAAACCTCGAAAGATAAACAGGCCCTTAGCCTATGTGCTCTCAATTACTGCTGCTTATGCAATTAAGCGTAAACAGGTAATTTTGCACAAATTGCTTTAACTTTTTCTTTAACTTGCGCCTGTACAGATTCATCAGTGATGTTATCTAGTACGTCACAAATCCAGCCAGCAAGCTCTTTTGATTCTGCTTCTTTAAAACCACGGCGAGTAATTGCAGGAGAACCAATACGCAAACCAGATGTTACAAACGGTGAACGTGGATCGTTTGGCACTGAGTTTTTATTAACGGTGATATTAGCGTTACCAAGGGCTGCGTCTGCATCTTTACCAGTAATATCTTTGTCGATTAAATCGAGTAAGAATAAGTGGTTTTCAGTTTTGTCAGATACGATTTTGTAGCCACGTTCTTGCATAACTGCGACCATTGCTTTTGCGTTTTTAACAACTTGTGTTTGGTATACTTTAAACTCTGGTTGAAGTGCTTCTTTAAATGCCACTGCTTTTGCTGCAATAACATGACATAAAGGACCGCCTTGACCACCAGGGAAAACAGCGCTGTTAAGCTTTTTGTAGATTGCTTCGTCGCCACATGCAGAAATAATCAAACCACCACGAGGGCCTGCAAGTGTTTTATGCGTAGTTGTAGTTACAACGTGTGCATGAGGAACTGGGCTTGGGTAAACGCCTGCCGCAATTAAACCCGCAACGTGAGCCATATCAACAAACAGATAAGCACCGATTTTGTCAGCAATTTCACGGAATTTAGCCCAATCAACAATACCTGAGTACGCTGAGAAACCACCAATGATCATTTTTGGTTTGTGCTCAAGTGCTAGTGCTTCAACTTGTGCATAATCAATTTCGCCCGTAGCTTCATCTAGTCCGTATTGGATTGCGTTGTAAAGCTTACCAGAAAAACTTACGTGAGAACCGTGAGTTAAGTGACCACCATGAGCTAAGCTCATACCTAGTACAGTATCGCCAGCATCTAATAATGCTAGAAAAACAGCTGCATTTGCTTGCGAACCAGCATGTGGCTGTACGTTAGCGTAGTCAGAACCAAATAATTCGTTAGCACGGTCAATTGCTAATTGCTCAACAACATCTACATGCTCACAACCGCCATAATAACGTTTGCCAGGGTAACCTTCTGCGTATTTGTTTGTAAGCTGTGAACCCTGCGCTTCTAGTACGCGTGGGCTACAGTAGTTTTCTGAAGCGATTAGTTCGATATGCTCTTCTTGGCGAGCAGTTTCTTTGGTTATCGCGTCAAATAACTCTGGATCAAAATCCGAAATATTCATGCTACGTTCTAACATTGGGGTCTCCTAGGGCAACGTGTATGGTGTTTTTTAGAGGCTTTATTGTACGCTTTAAACGACTCTTTGCCTACGCTCTTAAGTTGAGGATATTTAAACAGGGATTGAAACTATTTCACAGCCCTTTTAAGATGATATTTTTTTATAAAGCCATAATAATTTTAAATGAATTATATTTACTACATTTAATTAGTAAATATAACTAAATGTATTCATCCGTTTAAAGTTATAAAAAAAGCGGCTCAAGCCGCTTTTTCTTGTAATTTAACTTAGCCTAGTTTATCAAGTATTTCGGTACGTAACGCGTCGTAATCGGCGTTCATATCGCTTGCTAGGCATGGTTTTGCTAGTGCATCAGCAAGTGGTTTTGGCATACCTAATTCAATATTTAGAATACCCTCTACGCTTTCTTTAAACTTAGCAGGATGAGCGGTCGCTAAAAAGATACCCGCGGCACCAGGTGCACGATTTTCAACAAGACCTTGGTAAGCAATAGCAGTATGAGGCTCTGCAATATAGCCAGTTTGTTGAATTTTTTTCATCACGGCTTGCGTGTCTTGCTCGTTTACGCTTGTTGAATAAAAATTATCGTAGCTAAACCAGTTATTATCTAACATTGTTTGTACACGCGGCCAATTGTTTGGCTTACTTACATCCATCGCATTTGAAAGCGACTCAAGTGTTGCATTTGGCGTCCAGTTTTTATCAAGCATAAAGCGCGGCACAGTATCGTTTTGGTTTGTTGTTGCGCTTAATTTACCTACAGGTAAACCAATAACCGCACCAATCATTGCGGCGCACACATTACCAAAGTTACCACTAGGCACTGATATATGCGCTGTTGCGCGTTTTTCTTTCGGTAACTGTGCAATGGCTTCAAAGTAGTAACAAACCTGAGCAACTAAACGGCTAATATTAATTGAGTTAGCTGAGTTAAGCCCAAGTGTTGATTTAACTTCTTCATCTAAAAAGGCATTTTTAACTAGCTCTTGGCAATCATCAAAGCTGCCCTCAACTGCATAACAATGAATATTGTTACCTAGCGTAGTAAATAGCTTTTGCTGAGCAAGTGAAATTTTGCCTTTAGGGTATAAAATTACTACGTCGATATTTGGTTTATTGTAAAAAGCATGCGCTACAGCTGCACCGGTATCGCCCGATGTTGCTGTTAAAATAGTTACTTTTTCATCTTTATTAAACTGCGTTAAACACTCTGCCATAAAGCGACCACCAAAGTCTTTAAACGCAAGTGTAGGACCATGAAACAGCTCTAAACAGTATGTGTTATCTTGTACTTCCACCAGCTTAACGGGAAAGTTAAATGCATTTTTAACCATTTGTGCCACAGTATCGCTTGGTAGCTCATCTCCAATTAGGTGAGATAATATTTTGCCGCTGCGCGTAACAAAGTCCATATCAAGCAATGCATCAACATCGGACAGTGGGGCTAGTGATTCTGGAAAAAATACACCTTGGTTACGACCCAAACCTGTTTTTACGGCTTCAACGAACGACACTTTTTGTGAGCTATCTTTTAAATTATGTAATTGCATGACTACCTATCCTATAAAACTGTTAGTTGACGCGTGCCGTCGTTATCTAATTTACAAATGTGGCAAAAGCCTTGCTCGTTAATGTAATTGGTTTCTAACCACTGCGCGCATTGCTGTGCAGCTTCAAGTGTTTTACATACGCTAAACAAGGTGGGTCCTGCGCCCGAAATACTGACTATTTCAGCGCCCAGCGCTGGCAAGCTTGCTTTGGCTTCACTAAAACCTTTAATAAGCGGTGCGCGGTAAGGTTCTGCTATTTCATCTTTCATTATGCTTAGCGCATCGTCAAAACGATTAGTTAACAGCAAGCTACTAAATGCCGATAAACGCTGAGCAAACTCAACACTTGCATGCATGCTCAACTCTTTTGGTAAAACAGAGCGCGCTTTTGCGGTATTAAGCGAAAAACCAGGAAACGCAGCAACGTAGTACCAGTTTTCATCAACAGGCAGTGTAATTGATTTATCAGGAATTAAATCACCAGTTAACTGCAAACCACCTAAATAACATGGCGTGATGTTGTCGTAATGACGACCGCCGCTTACTACAGCTTCAAAGTCAGCCATCAGTTCAATAAGCTCAACCTGACTTAAATTAGTTTTTGCAAACTTATCAAGGGCAGCAAAAGTAGCCACAACCGAACACGCACTAGAGCCAAGTCCAGATCCAATTGGTAAGTTCTTTTTAAGCTCGAGCTTTACGCTTGGCATATTAGGCGCAACATGCGCTCTAAAATGCACTAAGCACTGGTACGCTAAATTTTCATTAGCATCACTTGGTAACTTGTGAGCGTACTCGCCTGTGCAAATAAATTCGTCGCTTGGTGCTGCGCTTACAACGGCTACATCGCCTAATAAACTGCCATCAATTGGCGCAAGCGCTGCGCCAAGTGCATCAAAACCTACAGCAAAATTACCAATAGACGCCGGAGCATATACTTCAATCATAACGATCTCCTAGCGCGATAACGTTTTTAAAATATCAGCAAATACACCTGCGGCTGTTACTTCTGAGCCAGCGCCATAACCACGAATTACAAACGGACGTGGCTGATAATATTGGCTTAAAATAGCCAGCGCGTTTTCACCATCACGAATGACACTAAGTGCATGTTTGGCATCTACTGCTTCAATACCTACTTTACAGTGGCCTTCTTTAATTGTGCCTACATAGCGAAGTACTTTGCCTTCACTAGCAGCACTTTGAATAAGCTTGTTAAAATCAGCATCTAAGCTTGGTAGTTTTGCCATAAACTCATCAACGCTATCGCCCTGTGCAAAACCTGATGGTAATACAGACTCAACTTCAATATCGCTTAACTCTAATTTCATACCGGCTTCGCGAGCAATGATCAATAACTTACGTGCTACATCGGTACCCGATAAATCATCACGAGGATCGGGCTCAGTAAAACCGCTTTCTTTGGCTTTAATAGTTGCCTCAGAAAGTGATAAACCATCTTGAAGTGCGCCAAACATATACGAAAGTGAACCTGATAAAATACCGCTAAACTCTAATAACTCATCACCCGCACCAAATAATGACTGTAAGTTGTCGATTACTGGTAAGCCTGCACCTACGTTTGTTTCGTATAAAAATTTACGATTATTCTTTTGCGTTGCTGCAATTAAATCTTGGTAATACGTGTATGAGCTTGTTGTTGCTTTTTTATTGGCAGCAACCACATGAAAACCTGCATTTAAAAAGTCTACATACTGCGCAGCAAGTGCATCCGACGACGTACAATCAACAAGTACAGGATTTACTAAATGATTTTGCTTAACAAACTGCTCTACTAGTTTTAAATCAAATGCCTGCTCAGATGAGGCCAATTTTTGCTGCCAATCGCCAAAAGCAATACCTTCACTATCTAGGTGTAATTGACGAGAGTTAGCAACACCATACAAGTTAAGTTTAATATTACGTTTTTCAAGCCACGCTTGCTGACGCTCAAGCTGATTAATAAGCTCTTGCCCTACTAAGCCACAACCTAGTAAAAACACATCAATTGACGGCACATGCGTGAAAAAGTTTTCATGGCATATTTTCACGGCGTCGTTACATAACTCACCATCAATTACCGCAGAAATAGCACTTTCTGTAGAATCCTGTGCAATTGCCACAATATTTACTTGAGCTTGTGCAAGAGATGCAAAAAACTTAGCCGCTAAGCCACGGTGCGCGCGCATGTTATCGCCCACTAAAGTAACAATGGCTAAATTGCGCTGCACTTGTACAGGCTCAATAAGCCCTGCTTGTAACTCAAGCTCAAATGCAGTTTGTAGCGCGTCAAGTGCAAGTGCTAGGTCTGTTTCGTGCACACAAAAGCTAATGCTAAACTCGCATGATGACTGAGTGATTAATACAATTGATACGTTATCGTGAGCAAGCGCGTTAAATACCTTAGACGCCATACCTACTTTGCCTTTCATGCCTGGCCCTGAAACAGTTAACATTGCAAGGTCTTGTAGGCTCGAAAGCGCTTTTACTGGCTCATCTGATGAATAATCGTTACCAATTAATGAGCCTTGTGCGTCTGGGTTATGCGTATTTTTAATTTCGCACGGCACGCCCGCTTTAGCACATGGTAAAATTGTTTTAGGGTGAAGTACTTTTGCACCAAAGTAAGAAAGCTCCATCGCTTCTTTATAAGATAAAAAATCTACTTTAGTCGCTTTTTTAATATAACGAGGATCAGCACTGTATACACCATCAACGTCTGTCCAAATTTGGCAAATTTCAGCTTCTAAACATGCTGCTGCAATTGCTGCTGAGTAATCTGAGCCATTACGACCAAGCGTTGTAAGCTCACCTTTATCATTACTCGCTGTAAAACCAGGCATGATATAAATAGTTGCAGGGCTTTCTTTAAGCACAGCTTGAAAGCGCGCTTTACTTGTTACTAAATCAGCCTCTGCATCAATGTAGCCACCCGTTGAAGCAATGCAGCTGGTTGCTTCTAAGTATCTTGCATCATGCGAGCTCAATAAAGCCTGCATTAAAGAAACGCTCACGCGCTCTCCAAAGCTAATCACAAATGCGCGAACCTGATCAGGGCAACACTGTATAAGTGACACGCCATCTAGTTTATTTTTAAGCTCGCCTAAGTTTGGCCAACTTGTAACTACACCACCACTTTTTTCAACGTCAGCTTTTAAACCTTCACAGCGGCTAACCAATGCTTGCCATTGCTGCGAAAAATCTGAGCCTTGCTCTGCGGCACTTGCAAGTGCAACTAGCGAATCGGTCATTCCACCGGGAGCAGAAAGTACCAATAACATTTCATCTTTTAATTGTGCTTTAACTAGCTGAGCTACCTGTTGTAAGCATGCATAGTCGGCAAGCGAAGACCCACCAAATTTTAAAACTCGCATTGTTTATGTTCCTCATCCCATAAAACGAAAAAAGGCCTGTGTTCTAAGTGAACACAGGCCTTTAAATTTGTTGCACCGACCTATGCCACTATCCAGTAAGAATGATGGTTGTAATAATTATGGTCAGTACGCGATTAATTGTTTTCATATGTTAAGACTGCCTTAACAAAGGCTATGCTGTCAACCCTAAATCAAAAGATAAAACATCCTTTTTTAACATGAAAAAACCTAATGAATGCCAAATTTATGCAATATTTCGTTTAAGTTAGATTTATTGATAGGTTTATCGATAAAGTCTATTGCGCCAAGTTGAGCGACTCGTTGCTTCATTTTCTCTTGTATATCGGCGGAAATAACTAAAACAAAACACTCTATTTTTTCTGTTTTTATAGTCTCGAGTACTTGTATACCATCAACTTCGGGCATCGTGAGGTCTAAGCATAGCAAATCAAAGCTTTGTGCCCGTAAAAGTTCTAGAGCATGCGCTCCATTTGTAGCTTGTTGTATTTGAGCGTCTATACATTCATTCAAACACCGCACAACTTGTTTACGGGCGACTGCAGAATCGTCACAGACTAATATCGAAAATTTCATCATGTTTACTACTACACAACCATCAAATTTATTAAAAGGTTACTAAAATACCTTCCTTCGCATTTTAGACACTTTAACACGCCTCCAAGCACTCAGCGCATTAATAATTTAATACAATGATAAATATAGAATAAATCCGTTTAAGATATAATTAACCAAGGCAAATACCAATAAAACCTTAAATACTTAATAGATAACAAACTTACTAACTCATAGCTTGTTTTAATTGCTTTGATGCTACACGCCTGCTTTTTGGGCTTATCTTGTTAAATTTTAACTTTTTTATTTATTTTTAGAGGTTTATTGACTAACTTTTAAATTACTATCGTAACGTTACAAAAATAATAAAGGATGAACAAGTCACTCATGTTACAAAAAAGTCTTTCTAAGAAGCTGCTGACTAGCGTTTTATCCGTCTATTTTTTGCTTACCTTTGTAGTGACTTGCGGACAAGTGCTTGCTGAATACGTTAATACTAAAGACTATATCCGTGATGAATTGAGTACATTACAAAAAACCTTTAGTCGCAGCTTAACACGCGCTATTTGGGAACTTAATACCAAGCAAACAATTACAACAGCAGAAGGTCTACTCGCCATCCCCATGATTGAAGGGATTATAGTTCGAGATGACAGCGGTGAAATTATTTCACAACTAGGACGTTCGCTCGATATACATAAACTATATAACCAACAATTAGTACAAGAAGAAGTAATTTTAGAAGATAGTAAATCGGGTTTATTTGGTTATACCTTTCCACTTATTTTCGAATTTTCAGGCCGTGCAACCCAAGTTGGCGACGTTACCTTATTCTCAAGTCGAGAAGTTGTTTTTAGCCGCATTATGGTATCAATCTACTTTTTGATTGGTAACGCAATGATTAAAACCACTTTTTTGATCATTTTATTTTTAATGGCATTTAGAAAACTTCTTACAGACCCTTTAGCTGAGCTCACTGAGCAGCTAGAAAATTTAGAACTGGATGAGCTAGAAGGTCAACACATAGAAATAGAAACAGAGGAGCATAACGAACTAAAAGTGATGGAGCAGTCGTTTAACAAACTAATTGATAAAGTAGTTCAGTATAGAAAAGAGCTGGAACACACCCAAAAAGAACTCATTATAAGTAACGAAAAGCTCGATCAGCACAACATACAACTTGAACAAGATGTAGCCCGTAAAACATCAAATTTAAGCCAAGCAATGATGGATTTACAGCAGCAAAAGTACGAACTCGAAAAACAAAAAATTGTACTCACAGAAGAAGTTGATTTACGCCGAAGTACAGAACAAGAACTAATTACAAAGCAAACTGAATCTCAGCGTTATATAGAAGAGTTGAGCCTTGCACAGGAACGTTTATTAGGCACAGAAAAAATGGCCGCGCTAGGTGGACTTGTCGCAGGTATTACACACGATATAAACACCCCTATTGGTATAGGTGTAACGGCAATATCATTTTTACAAGAACGCTTAAATAAACTCGAAAACGCTTATACCGAAAAAACGCTTTCGCCAAAAGCACTAGAAGAATTCATTAACGAAGCGAAGCAAAGCGCTAGCTTACTAACAACTAATTTAGATAGAGCCTCTGAACTTATTGCTAGCTTTAAACAAATAGCGGTCGATCAGGCCAGTGAGGCAGTGAGAACAATTAACTTCAAAGATTACACTAACGAAGTCATACGCTCACTGCACCCAAAATTAAAAAAGACATCTCATACTATAAAATTAGAATGCCCAGATGATTTAGTTTTAAATTTACCCGCAGGGGCTATAAGCCAAATTTTTACTAACCTAATTATGAACTCACTTATTCATGGCTTTGAAGGTAAAAGTAACGGTGTAATGGATATTAAAATCAGCGCAGATGACACCAATTTAACTATTGATTACAAAGATGATGGGAATGGCGTTACCAACGAGCAATTGAAAAAATTATTCGACCCATTTTTTACTACCAAGCGCGATGAAGGCGGTAGCGGATTAGGTACCCATATAATGCTTAATTTAGTTAAGCAAACCCTAAGTGGATCGATTGATGCAACGAGTGAACCAGGCAGAGGTCTGCGTTACTATATTCAATTTCCGAAGAACATGGCTAAGCCACTGCCTATTTTTGATAAATATGAATAAATAAAACTACATGCGTTAAATTTGTTCATATTCAACGGTAACAAATCAGTCATTTCGAGATACTGTTTTTATTGCTATGATTGTACAAATTTTTAAATGGATCAATTCCCCTATGTGGTTTAGTAACCTTATTTGTTACCGCTTTAAGCAAGACGTTTCATACACTCAAGAAGATTTTGATAAAGCATTAGAGCAAGATTTATTTCGCCCATGTACTGGTCAAGAGCTTGCAACATTTGGTTGGACAAAAGCATTTGGAAAACACGGCGAAACGCTAGCTCACTTTTCTCAAAAAAGTATTTTAGTTTGCGCTAAACGTGAAGAAAAAGTACTCCCTGCTTCTGTTATCAACGAACTAGTCGCTGAGAAAGTTGATCTGATAGAAGCTGAAGAAAACCGCCCAGTTAAAAAGAAAGAAAAAGACGAATTAAAAGAAAACATTCTTCATACTCTTCTACCTCAAGCATTTAAAAAGTCGAGCTTACAATTTGCCTTTATTGACCAAGAAAACGGTTGGGTTGTTGTAAATAGTGGCAGCTTTAATAAAGCAGAAGAGCTACTAGCACTACTTCGTAAATCGCTAGGAACGCTTCCGGTTGTACCTGCGTTTGCTAACTACGATTTAGATGTGTTTTTAACTGATTGGTTAACTAACTTTAGTACACCAGAAGGCTTTGCTATTGGCTCAGACGCTGAACTTGAAGAAGCAGACGACAGCGGCGCACAAGTAAAGCTCAAAGGTCATGACCTATCGTGTGATGAAGTTAAATCGCATTTAGAAAGTGGTAAACGCGTAACTAAACTTGCACTTGATTGGCAAGAGCGTCTTAAGTTTATGCTACAAAACGATGGCTCTATCAAACGTTTAAGCTACTCTGAAACTCTAAAAGAAGAAAACGCAGATATTCCTAAAGAAGATATGGCTTTAAAACTTGATGCTGACTTTATTTTAGCTTCTGAAGAGATAAAGCAATTACTTGAAGAACTAACTGCTGGCTTAGGTGACGTTGAAGATTTAGAAAAAGCGTAAATACCTAAATACCATAGTACCAACCTGCGTAAATATTTAACGAGTTAAATAGCCCCATATATAAGCAGGTTGTTATAACAGATAAAAATCCGATAGCAGTTTACTGTTATCGGATTTTTTTATGGAATTTTTTGAAGCACTTATTTATATATTTATTAACCGCGAACAGAGTTTATACCAATCTGCTTATATACGGGGTCTATTTAACGTTGAGAAAATTACGCTAGAACTAGGCAAAAATTTTTGTATCTAGTTGTTCTAAATAAAAAATTTTTAACGACGTTATAGTGCAATTTAATTCGTTAAATTGATCAAAGATTTATGCAGGTTGGTATTAGCTAACGTTCGACGTATTAAAACCTATGGTAATCACCTTTCAAATAGGAGGTTACAGAATGGTTCAAAGGATCATCAAGATAAGTTATGTAGAGTGATATGAGATTATCTATATACGCTTCAAGCTGGACTGCACAAAAACTAAAGTTTTTGATTTTAATTAAAACCATTAACTTACTTTGTGCAGATAACTTATTTTAGCTTTTAGCGTCTTCAACTTTAGGTTGGCGATATATTTTTATAATGTGGTATAAATTTACAAGCGACAATAAGCCGTTGGTAAAAATAACAGGCACTGCGCCAATGGCAACACCGTATGCAGTAAATACAATACAACCAAACATGTTGTACCAACGTAGTTTTACTACATCTGTCATTGTTAACGATGCAACCAATAAAGCTGATGCAATATAACCTAAATATTCCCAACTCAATTGTTCTCTCCTAGCCTTTAGGTTAGCATTACATGTACTGCTAGCTTATGGCACTTATAAGTATTGCAAAGTTACAACAAAATAAAAAAGCTAACCTGCTTAAAAAACCTGAAAAAGTTTGCCGGAAAATACCAGCAAATTCTTAAATCATTACACGGGAAATGAAGGTAAAATAATACTCTTAGCAAAGCTAATTATATTAATAGCAAGTTAGCGTAAATTCTTAGTGTCTTAATGCTATCGTCATTAAGATGTAATAAATAGGACAAATGTCCGAAGAGCACATTGATGTTTCAATACCATTTTTCTAGTTACCTGGTTGATCAGCTTTTAACCTTTGCCGGTAGTAGCTATCAACAATCAAAAAAAGAAGTCCTGATCCATCAAGATCAGCCTTTAAGCAAGCTTGTGCTTGTACGCAGTGGCACTGTGTCGTTTAGTTACGACGTAGGTAATGGACGACGCCTGCTGTTAGGACAATTGGATTGTAACAACACCCTTATTGGTGAAATAGAAGCGCTAAATAATAATCCGTGTATATATACGGTAACGTGCTTTAGCGATGTAACTTATAACCTTATTGAATTAAGGCATTGGCGTGCTCTACTGCTTGAAAAACCAGAACTAAGCTTATACACCGCACAAACTATTGCGGCTAAGTTTCAGGAAAACCAAAAAATCAATTTAGATAAGTTATTACTACCACTTAGCTATAACATAGCTAAAGATTGCTTACTAAGGGCCGAGAACAACAACCCTACGCTACTTAGAGCCTACCCAACTGTAAATGCTGAAGCCGAACGCTTTGCTACCACTGAGCGAGCTTACAGACGTGTTGTTACAGAACTCGTAGAAAAAGGCTTGGTACTTAGAAGTAACGATGGCTTACAAGCCGTCGATATTCCAAAGCTAAGTGAATATGTAGATAGCTTTGCTCAGCTTTAAAATAAAAAAAGGCCTTAACGGCCTTTTTTTATTTATACAAATTACTAATTACTTCTCTAGCAAAATGTCATGAATTTTCGCAAGATCAGATTTACCAGCAATAATTTCATCCGGTGTTAAACCCGATAGTTCATGCGGGAACACTAACCACTCTTCAGACTCATGAATATAATAATCTGGAACAGTGTCTACTTTTGAGTTTTTTGGCTTGTAGTACGGACATGCAATACGAATATCACGTGGCAAGTTTAAGCGCATAAGCTCTGAAAGCTTTTCTTTTAATGCAACAATACTACGACCTGAGTCAAACACATCATCAACAATTAGTAATGAATCACCTGCATTTGCGTTCTCTACAATGTAATGTAAGCCGTGTACTTTAATTTCTTTCGACTGCTTACCAATACCGTAATAAGACGATGTACGTACTGCAATGTGGTCAGTCTCAATGCCTTTGTAATCGTAATACTCTTGAACAGCAATACCGATCGGTGCACCACCTCGCCAAATACCAATAATAAAATCAGGACGAAAGCCATCTTGGTATACTTGTGCCGCTACGCGGAACGAATCTTCAAGCAGCTGTTGAGCTGTGATGTAGCACTTATCTGACATAATTAGAAACCCCAGTGGTGGATATAAGATTTGAGCGCAGCTTAGAGTTAAGCAAAAATTAAACTCAAACAGGTATTGGCGACGGATTTTACCGTAAATGAAATAAAATTGCTTGTCTGTAAATTAAAAAATAGGCACCCGAGGGTGCCTATTTTTAGTGTAAAAAGCGTAATTTAGTAAATATTATGCTTTTTCTTGTAAAGTACGAGCAACCGTACGCATACCTTGCGTTGTTGCGCCCGCTGCCCATTGGCTTGTACTGCCCATGTTAAATGCAGCCGCTAAATCGATGTGTACCCAGCCTTTGCCATCATTTGGCACAAAGCGCGATAAAAAGCCTGCAGCATTCGATGCGCCGCCGTAACCGCCACCCTTTTGTGCACGGCTATTTGCCGTATCAGCATAAGGAGATGGGCAGTTTTGTTGATGCCATTTTTCAAGAGGCAGTGGCCAAGCAGCTTCCATTTCTTGAGATGCAAAACTCTCAACTTCACGTACAAGTTCTTTATCAAGTGCAAATAATGCATTGTACTCTTGGCCAACAGCAACAAGCGCTGCACCAGTTAGTGTTGCTGCATCAATAATAAGTGGAGCGCCAGTCTCCCCAGCTGCCATTAAGCCATCAGCAAGTACTAAACGACCTTCAGCATCCGTGTTTACAATTTCAACTGTTGTGCCATTTTTATAAGTAAGAATGTCACCTAATTTGTATGCATGACCTGAAATTAAGTTCTCAGCACAACATAAAAACAGTTTAATACGTTTTTCAATACCACGGTTAATAGCCAATGCTAAACCTGCAGTTACTGTTGCAGCGCCGCCCATGTCGCACTTCATACCAAGCATACCTTCGCTTGATTTAATTGAGTAACCACCTGAGTCAAACGTAATACCTTTACCTACAAGCGCTGCACTTACTGGTGCATTTTCGTCGCCTGTTGGGTTGTAATCAAGCTCAAGCAATACTGGCGGGCGAACACTACCGCGACCAACAGCATGAATACCAATCCACTGTTGTTCTAGTAACGCATCACCTTTAATAATTTGGTAACTTACATGCTCAGGCGCTAATGATTGAATAAACTCAGCCGCTTTTTCAGCAAGGCTTTCTGGGTAAATGTCATCGGCTGTCCCGTTAACCATTTCACGTGCCCAAATTGCTGACGTTTTTAAGTGAGCAAGTTCTTTAATATCTGATTGTGCGTTATCAACAAACTCAACACCGTTTAACGATTTTGGTGTTACAAAGCCTTGATAAAAAGCCCACTGGCTTTCTGTACACCAAGCATCGCCTGCTAATTCAACGTTTTTAATACCTTGGATTGCAATAGTACGACCAGCTTTTTGAACATTTTTCAATGTTTCTTGCTCAGACAAATGAACAGTTGCACCGCGCTCATTAAAAGACAATGACGCATTATCGCCCCAATGACTCGCTGCTGCTTGTTCGCTTAGTTGAACAACAAATTTTTCACTCATGTTAGAATACCCTTGCACTTAAATGTGCCACCGAGTTTACTATAGAGCGCTTAAGTTCCCAACAGCTTGAGATAAATAACATAAATCACACTGCTGTGCAGTATTTACACTTTGGAAGTTATTATGAAGTACACGCCAACGCTGCAACCAGCCACCTTATTAAAGCGCTACAAACGCTTTTTAGCTGATTTACAACTAAGTGATGGCAGCGAATTTACCGCCCACTGTGCTAATACAGGTAAAATGACGGGATGCGCTGAGCCGGGTTTTGCTGCTTTTTATTCAACAAGCGATAACGTAAAACGAAAATACCCGCATTCATTAGAGCTTACGCAAAATAACTTATCGCAGCTTATTTGTGTAAATACAGCGGTGGCTAATAAAGTAGTAGAAGAAGCAATAAACAATAATGTGATAAGCGAGCTACTCGACTACAGTCAATTGCAAAGCGAAGTAAAGTACGGCAGCGAAAACAGCAGAATCGACTTTTTACTCAAAGACAAAAATAAGCCTGATTGCTATGTAGAAGTTAAATCAGTCACATTATTAAGCGAAGATGCACCAAAAAGCGGGCAAGGCTACTTTCCTGATGCGCAAACACTGCGCGGACAAAAACATATTCGCGAACTAATAGAAATGATCGAACAAGGCCACCGAGCAGTATTACTGTTCGCTGTTTTGCATGAAGGAATAAATACAGTAAGTGCAGCTGCGCATATTGATAAAAAATACGCCACGCTATTAAGCCAAGCAATAATAGCCGGCGTTGAAGTATTAGCATACAAGGCCACAATTTCTGCTAATGAAGTTTTACTTCATAAAAAAATAGTATTTGCACAATAGTGTATTAAACCAAGGGATTGAACTAAGCGTAATTTGCAAAATAAGCAAAGTACTCAAATTAAAAAAAGTTATACAAAGTGAATTATAAAAATTAACTTGTTTTTAAAGCTTTTGCCCACATAACAAGGCAAGTTTTAGAAAGCGAATATGTGAATTAATTAAAAGTGTAAATAGACTATTAATACACTTTTTACTCAGTAAGCATGGTTGAAGCTAATTCGATTAATTAAAAATAAATTTGCCTAGGATATAAGATTCTGTTATTTATACCGCCGGCTAATGCTGAGGCATTAAATTAAGGATTTAGGAGAGAGTTATGCCAGACCAAAAGAAACATGGTTTATTGGCTCAAGCCGGTTTAGAACCATACCAAGAAAAACCAGGCGAAGAGTACATGAATGATGCACAACGTGCTCATTTTAGAGCGATTTTAGAAACTTGGCGTAATGACTTACGTAACGAAGTTGATCGTACTAAATCGCACATGCAAGACGAAGCTGCTAACTTTCCTGACCCAGTTGACCGCGCTGCACAAGAAGAAGAGTTCTCTTTAGAACTTCGTACTCGTGACCGCGAACGTAAATTAATCAAAAAAATTGAAAAAACAATTAATTTGATTAAAGAAGATGATTTTGGCTTTTGTGAGTCTTGTGGCATCGAAATTGGCATACGTCGCTTAGAAGCACGTCCTACTGCCGATTTATGCGTAGACTGCAAAACACTTGCAGAAATCAAAGAAAAGCAATCTGGACGCGGCTAATTAATACTTATTAATTAGTTATGTCTCCTACAGCCGTTACTGCGCCTATGCGTAAATATCGCGGTCGTTTTGCACCGTCTCCTTCTGGGCCATTACATTTTGGCTCACTTGTAGCGGCTGTGGGTAGTTATCTAGATGCAAAAGCTAACCAAGGAGATTGGTTAGTTCGTATTGAAGACATTGACACTACGCGCGTGGTTAAAAACGCCGACTCCGATATTCTTAATACCTTACATGCCTACGCCCTTCACTGGGACGAACCTGTTGTATATCAAACGCAGCGTCTGCCTTTATACCAAGATATTACCCACTCACTTTTAAAACAAAACCTTGTTTATGGTTGCACCTGTACTCGCAAACAAATAAAAGCCATTGGCGGTATTTATCAAGGGCATTGCCAAGCACTTAGCCATAATACGGAGTCCGGTGCGCTTCGCTTAGTTCAGCAACATCCAACGACTCAATTTAATGATTTAATTCAAGGTGATATAACGGTAAATAGCGCCCTTTCCCATGAAGATTACTTAATTAAACGCAGCGATGACTTATTTGCATATCAACTTGTTGTGGTCGTCGATGATATTGATCAAGGGATTAATCGAATTGTAAGAGGCGCTGATTTAATTGAGCCAACCGCAAGGCAAATTAGTTTGTTTAAACAACTAAATAGCCCTGTGCCTGAATTTGCTCATTTACCTTTAGCGGTTGCCAAGCCTGGTTTCAAATTATCTAAACAAAACTATGCTCCCGCCATTAGCAAACAAAATCCAAAGCCTGCTTTAATTAGTGCATTTGAGTTTTTAGGGTTGCCTGTTATAGCTGATTTAATCGATTTAAATATTGAACAATTAATCGCTTGGGGAATTAAAAACTTTAGCTTAAA
Source organism: Pseudoalteromonas sp. APC 3691 (assembly GCF_030408135.1). Classification (NCBI taxonomy): domain Bacteria; kingdom Pseudomonadati; phylum Pseudomonadota; class Gammaproteobacteria; order Alteromonadales; family Pseudoalteromonadaceae; genus Pseudoalteromonas; species Pseudoalteromonas sp. APC 3691. The sequence continues at coordinate 31,630 of NZ_JASDCB010000022.1, forward strand.
ACAGGTACCACAAGTATCCGAAATACAAATTTCTCAGCATCCACGTAGTCAGAAAGTCCAATTTACACATTTAAGTAAATAAAATAGCTAAAAACGGCTTAATTTCAACACATCAACTTAATTTTTAAACCCTGCTGGTATATGATAGCCGCCTAAATATATGCTAATTACGTCAAACAGCTTGTACTGGGCTATAACCGCCTTATTTGCTGTAACTTTTGATTGCGATGCAGAGTCAATCACACCTTCTAGGAGACAGACTATTATTTCCAAGCTTTTTCAATTTTGCCGACAAATAATCGGCCCGAATACCAGTGCCGAAAGCGCTTCTGTAAGCAGTGAACCTATTGTTGTCACTCGTGGTGAGCATGGTATTTCTCGCAAACAATTTAGCCCAAATGCAATCAAAGTATTATACCGCTTAAAAGACGGTGGCTACGATGCCTACCTTGTTGGTGGTTGTATTCGCGATATATTGTTAGGCCAACAGCCAAAAGATTTTGACGTAGTTACTAATGCGACGCCAGATCAAGTAAAAAAACTATTTAGAAACTGTCGCCTTATTGGCCGTCGCTTTCGCTTAGCACATATTGTATTTGGCCGTGAAATTATTGAAGTGGCGACTATGCGTGGCCATCACGAAGCGCAAGAAGACAAAAATCAAATAAGCCAATCAAGCGATGAAGGCCAATTACTACGTGACAACGTATTTGGCAGTATTGAAGAAGATGCAGAGCGCCGCGACTTTTCAATCAATGCACTTTATTACTCAATCAAAGATTTTAGTATTCACGATTACGCCAACGGCTTAGCGGCAATTAAAGCTAAACAAATTGAGCTAATCGGCGACCCTGAAACGCGTTACCGCGAAGACCCTGTTCGTATGTTACGTGCAGTTCGCTTTGCTACTAAACTTGATATGAGCATTGCGCCTAAAAGTGAAAAGCCAATTAGCGAGCTTGCAAGTTTGCTTGATAACATTCCGCCAGCACGTTTATTTGAAGAAATTCTTAAGCTGTTTTTAAACGGCAAGGCCGAAGCTAACTTTTTAATGCTGCGTAAATACGGCTTATTCCGCTCACTGTTTCCTGAGCTTGATAAAATCTTAGATAAAAACCCAAGTGGCTTAGAACACACGCTTATTCAGCAAATGTTTCAAAATACTGACAAGCGCATTAATGCTGATAAAAAAGTAACACCCGCGTTTATTTTTGCCGCACTACTTTGGTTTCCGCTGCTTGAACGTACTAAAAAGATTCAAAGCCAAGAGCAACTTGCAGAATACGACGCTTTCGCACAAGCAATGAATAAAGTACTCAGCGATAACTCACAACACATTGCGGTTCCTAAACGCTTTACTCTAGGCGCCCGCGATATTTGGCATATTCAGCACCGCTTAGATAAACGCGCAGGCCAACGTGCTTACAGACTAACGCAGCAACCTCGCTTTAAAGCCGCCTACGACTTTTTACTCTTACGCGTAGACGCAGGCGAAACACAGCATACTGAGCTTGCCCAGTGGTGGACACAATACTTAAGCCAAGATATAAACGGCCAAAAAGAGATGGTTAAAAACTTAGGTCATCAAGGTGGTCCTAAGCCGCGAAGGCGCCGTCGACCTACTAAAAAGCCAGCTGAGTAATAACATGTACTGTGTTTATTTGGGTTTAGGTGCCAACCTAAACTTACCAAAAGAGCAGCTTGATAATGCGGTAATCGCGCTTAAAAAGCTGCCCAATTGTGAATTTATAAGCGTATCGCATTACTATGCTAGTAAGCCTATGGGCCCACAAGATCAACCTGACTATATCAATGCAGTAGCGTGTATTAAAACGACCCTTAAGCCAGAGCAATTACTTGATTTAACACAAAGCATTGAGCTTGAGCATGGTCGAGTAAGAAAAGCTGAGCGTTGGGGTCCACGCACTCTTGATATAGATACTCTATTATTTGGTGATCAAATTATAAATACGGCGCGCTTAACCGTGCCTCATTATGGTTTGAATAATCGCGAGTTTGTGGTTTATCCGCTATTAGAGCTTGCACCTGAACTTATTTTACCTAGCGGCGTTGCATTAAAAACCATTGCAAATAATTTACCGCTCAACGACTTACAACAATTACCTCTGTAATTAACCTAGGCTTTTGCCTGCGAGGATATTATGTCTAAAATAACCGTTTCTACTTTAAATAAAATGAAAGCAGAAAATAACAAAATTACTGCATTAACAGCCTACGACGCTAGTTTTGCAAAGTTATTTCATGATAACGGCGTTGAAGTTATTTTAGTGGGTGACTCTTTGGGTATGGTACTACAAGGCGGCGATGACACCCTTGGCGTAACCAATCAAGATATTGCATATCATACCCGCTGTGTACGCGCTGGTAGCCGCGAATTATTTGTAATTGCTGACTTACCGTTTATGACCTACTCAAGCGTAAGTGATACTTGTAAAAATGCAGCTGAACTTATGCGCGCTGGCGCAAACATGATTAAGCTTGAAGGCGGAGAATGGCTTTACGAGAGCATTAAAACGCTTACTCAACAAGGTATTCCAGTTTGTGGGCATTTAGGCCTTACACCACAGTCAGTACATGTATTTGGTGGCTTTAAAATACAAGGTCGCGAAGAAGACAAAGCACAAAAAATGATTGATGACGCAAAAGCACTAGAAGCTGCTGGCGCACAATTATTAGTACTCGAGTGTATTCCAAGTGCATTGGCAAAACGCATTACTGATGCCCTAAGCATACCAACTATTGGTATTGGTGCGGGCAGCTTAACTGATGGCCAAATACTGGTAATGCATGACCTTGTTGGTATTTCCGCAGGTTACATTCCTAAATTTTCTAAAAACTTTTTGCTCGAAACAGGCAATATGCCTGCAGCCGTTCAAAAGTATTGTACAGACGTTAAAAATGGCGCATTTCCAAGCGCTGAACACGAGTTTAAATAATGCAGTCAATTACTGAAATTAGATCGTTACGTAGTCAAATTAAAGCATGGCGCCAAGCTGGTCTTAGCGTGGCACTTGTGCCAACGATGGGCAACTTGCACCGTGGGCATTTTTCGCTAGTAGAAAAAGCAAAAAACTTAGCCGATAAAGTCGTTGTGAGTATTTTTGTTAACCCAATGCAATTTGGTGCTAACGAAGATTTAGATAACTACCCTCGTACGCTAAATGAAGACAAGCAAGGCCTTGCTGAACTAGGCACTGATATTGTATTTACCCCAAGTGTAGATACAATCTATCCAAATGGACTTGGTGCACAAAGCTTTGTAGATGTGCCTGATATTTCATTAGGTTACTGTGGTGGCTCACGTCCTGGTCACTTCAGAGGCGTTGCCACAATAGTGACTAAGTTATTTAACCTTGTACAACCAGACTACGCCTGCTTTGGTGAAAAAGATTTTCAGCAACTGCAAGTAATTAAAACCATGGCACGCGACTTATCAATTCCGGTTGAAGTTATTGGTGTACCTACAATGCGAGAAGTTTCTGGCCTTGCTATGAGCTCGCGTAATGGTTACTTATCGAACGAGCAAAAAGCGACAGCAACCGTATTATTTAAAGCACTTAATACGTGCGCTGAGCAACTTAAAAGTGGCGATAAAGACTTCGTAAAACTTGAAAGCTTAGCTAAACAAAGTTTAGAGCAAGCAGGCCTAAAGCCAGACTATTTTGAGATTGCTCAACGAGATACATTAAAAACTGCTACAATCGAAGATACTCAATTTGTTATTTTAGCCGCAGCCTATTTTGGTGGTGTTAGATTGATCGACAATATTCAAGTCGAAATTTAATATTATTGCGACTCCATTTTAAGGATAAGAAGCATGCACACTTTAATAAAAACAAGCGTAGTCGCCCTTACTTTTGCACTATTAGTAGGTTGCCAAAACCAAGTTGAAAACCCTGAAATGAATCAGTGTGCTCAACAAAATTACCAATGTGAAAGTACATGTGAACAGCAAACAACAGCTGATAGCTTAAAGCAACAAGTATGCTCTGGTAAATGTGTTGAGAGCTACAATCAGTGTAAAGTACAAGCCGAAAAATTAGGTAATATTTAATTCCTTAAAGTTTTTAGTTTTAGACACAAAAAAACCGCTCAATGAGCGGTTTTTTATTGCTTATAGTTTATTAATTTAAACCAAGCTTTTTAAGTTCTGTTTTTACTAGCTTTGCAGAAAGAGGTACATAACCATCTTTTTCTACAATTTGCTGACCATCTTTTGAAAGTACCATTCTTAAAAATTGTTCTTCCATAGGTGATAGCGGCTTATTCGGGTGTTTATTCACATAAACATATAAAAAGCGCGATAGCGGATATTTACCTTGCGCAACGTTATCAAGTGTTGCATCAACAAAGTTATCGCCTTTTTTAGCTAGCGGTACTGTACGTACGCCCGATGTTTTATAACCAATACCAGAATAACCAATTGCATTTAATGAAGATGAAATTGACTGTACTACCGATGCAGAGCCTGGTTGCTCATTTACGTTATTACGGAAATCACCTTTACACAGTGCTTTCTTTTTAAAGTAACCGTAAGTACCTGATACTGAGTTACGTCCGTAAAGTTGAACGTCTTTAGCTGCCCAGTCACCTGTTAAACCAACATCGCTCCAACGGTTAACTTGCTCTGATGCGCCACATTTACGAGTAGATGAAAAAATCGCATCTACTTGGTCAATACGAAGACCTTCAATTGGATTATCTTTATGTACAAATACTGCAAGTGCATCAATAGCTACACGTACTTCTGTTGGTTTGTAACCGTAACGTTTTTCGAACGCTTCGATTTCTTTAGATTTCATTTTACGGCTCATTGGACCTAGGTTAGCTGTACCTTCGGTAAGTGCCGGTGGCGCAGTAGAAGAACCTGCCGCTTGAATTTGAATATTTACATTTGGGTAAATACGTTTGTACTCTTCAGCCCAGAACGTCATCATGTTGGCTAAAGTGTCAGAACCTACTGATGAGAAGTTACCTGAAACACCACTAATTTTTTGATACTCAGGAATATCTTGGTCTAAAGCAACTGCTTGTGCAGATACGAAAGTTGTAACAGCCACACCCATTGCGGCAACTAAGTTTTTAAATTTCATGTAGGGTTCTCCGGTTTGTTCGTCCCATTTTCTAACTGCTGCCCACTCTAAAGTGAGTACATGACAGTTACATTACTCTTAAATGACACTTTTATGACTTTGCTTTTCAGCCTAATTACTTAGCTAGCGAAACTATCTTATCTATTGAAAATTCAAAAGAAAAACACGAACCTTTGTTAACTTCACTACTAATATTTAATTTACTATCGTGGCGCGTTAGCACATGTTTTGTAATCGCAAGCCCTAAACCTGAGCCACCTGTTGTTCTGCTGCGGGCTTTATCAACACGATAAAAACGCTCAGTTAAACGGTTAATATGCTCAGGCGCAATACCATCACCATTATCGGTAACACTAAAACATGCTTTATTGTTTTTGCGCTGCCAACATACTTCCACTTTGCCACCGGGTTTTGTGTAATGAATCGCGTTAAATACTAAATTAGAAAACGCACTACGCAGTTCATCCTCAGAGCCTTTAATATCAAGGGTTTTATCAATATTAAAAATAAGCTCATGGCCTTTGTCTTGGTTAATTGAATTTGCTTCAGTGTGAATATAACCAAGTAATTGCGGTACGTTTATAGCTTTATCGTTGTCTTGACGCCGTGCACCCTCAATACGTGAAAGCGATAGTAACTGGCTGACTAAGCTATCCATGCGCTTACATTGTTCAAGCATGGTATTTTGCGCTTTGTTCCACATTGCTGGCGGCGGCATCATGTCACCTTCCATCATCTCAAGATACCCTGTAACCACTGTAAGCGGCGTACGTAGTTCATGTGACACATTGGCTACAAAGTCTTTACGCATCTGTTCTAGCTGTTTTAAGCGCGTTACATCACGCACAACAACCATAAGTTGCGTGCTTGCATAAGGCATTACCCTAAACTCAAGTACCTGTTCAACGCTATGACCATTATCCAGCTCAAGCGCATCATCAAACTCGCCTTTGTGCATGTATTTAGCAAACTTAGGTTCGCGAATTAAATTATCAAGACGCTGACCATGATCGGTTGGCCACTGCAGGCCAAGCACTTTAAGCGCTAATTGATTACACCACACAATACTTAAATCGTTTTGTAATACCACAACCGCATCAGGTACTGCTTCAGCTCCATCGCGAAAGCGACGAATTAAATCAGCAAGCTCATTACGTTTTTTACGATTACGGTGCTGCAGATGATAAATACCTTCAAACACTTGCTCCCATGCACCCTCGCCCTCTGGTGGATTAAAGCTACGTTGATTAAGTAGCCAATCGCTCAAACGATAAAGTTGATGGTAGTGCCAAATAAGGAGGGAAAAAGATCCTAAAAATAAAAGTAAAAATGGCGCGCCAACCAGCACACCAATTAATAGTAAGGGTAAAAAATAGATAAACAGGCGCTTTACTAACGCCTGCTTATTAACAACTCGATACATACACTCACTTTACCTTAGAGTAGTAATACATGCATATTTCACACATTAGCTAAGCTTTAAGCTGATCACAGCTTACTTGAAAAACGATACCCAGCACCACGTACAGTTTGCACTAAACGGTCGTGTCCAAGTGGGCCAATTGCTTTACGTAGGCGACGAATGTGCACATCAACCGTGCGATCTTCTACGTAAACGTTAGTTCCCCATACGTGATCAAGCAGTTGTTCACGACTATAAACACGCTCTGGGTGGGTCATAAAAAAGTGCAGTAATCTAAATTCGGTTGGCCCCATATCAAGCTCGTTACCTTCTGAGGTAACACGATGCGAAATAGGATCTAAACGCAGGCCATGTACTTCAATAGCCTCTTCTAATGAGGTTGGCGATACACGGCGAATAACCGCTTTAATACGTGCCATAAGCTCTTTAGGAGAAAATGGCTTAGTGACGTAGTCGTCAGCACCTACTTCAAGGCCGCGTACTTTGTCTTCTTCTTCGCCACGGGCTGTAAGCATAATAATTGGGATTTGGCGGGTGTGTTCGTTTTGCTTAAACTTTTTAGCAATTTGAATACCGCTTCCACCTGGTAACATCCAATCAAGTAAAACCATATCTGGGTAAGGTTCAACCATAGCTGCAATAGCAGAGTCGTAATCTTCTGCTTCAATTGCTTGAAATCCATTTTGCTCTAAAACAAAAACCAACATCTCCCTGATAGGAGCTTCGTCATCTACGACTAGTACTTTACGTGACATTCCAATTTATCTCTTACGCTATCGAATTAGTTTTCATTATTATGACTAAGTATGACATTTTTATGAAAGTGTAACGTGTAAATTAAAATGGTGGTAAAAAAAACACAAATTAGTGACAAAAAACCTCATTAACGTCATATTTTTAAAACCTTTTTAATATTTAACGTAATAATTAGAGATTTACGATAAATTTATAAAATAGCTAATTTTTGAAATTATCTACTTTTTGTCGCTAGTTAAATCATTAAATAATACAAAATTAGCTGGGATCATTGTTTTACTAACCAATACTTTTTTACAGATCGATCGTTTAAAAGTAACTTTAAAGCTATTTTAAAATTAACAAACCCGCCTGTGTAACAATCAATACGTTTAAAAATAGATCTAAATTTTACTAAGCCCCAAATAAAGGATCAGATTTTTACCAAGCCGATCTACTCTCAGATCAGAGTTGTACCTAGTCAAAGCCATAAGTTGTTGATTGTTTGTACAAATAAATAACGATCAAATTATCTCAGAGGCTAAAATAGCGCAAAAGTGTATTTGGCTTAGTAAAGTAATGATCCGAAAAGGCTGTGTTAGTAAATGCGTGATCCCAAAGTAAGGTATTGGTAATACAGTGATCTGATCAACAGAGGCAGTAACCTGTAATATAAAAGTACAGGCATTAAAAAAGCCAGCAACTGGGTTACTGGCTTTTAAACTATTTATTTTAAAATAGACTTATTATCTAATTTTAGGATCAAGTTCGCCGCTTAAGTATTTAAGGTGCATTTCATCAAGTGAAATTGGCTTAATTTTACTAGCCTGACCAGAAGTACCAAACGAGTTATAGCGTGCAACACAAATCTCTGTCATTGCTTTAGTTGCTTCAGCTAGGTATTTACGTGGATCGAAATTAGATGGGTTTAGCGCCATATGACGGCGAATTGCACCGGTAGATGCTAAACGTAAATCGGTATCAATATTTACCTTACGAACACCAAACTTAATGCCTTCAACAATCTGTTCAACCGGCACACCATAAGTTTCTGGAATTTCGCCACCATACTGATTAATAATTTCTAACCATTCTTGTGGAACAGAAGACGAACCATGCATCACTAAATGCGTGTTAGGAATACGCGCATGAATCGCTTTAATACGATCAATCGCTAAAATGTCATCGGTTGGTGGGCGAGTAAATTTATAAGCACCGTGTGAAGTACCACAGGCAATTGCAAGTGCATCAACGTGTGTTTTATTTACAAAGTCAGCCGCTTCTTCAGGATCTGTTAGCATTTGCTCAGTGGTTAGTAACCCTTCTGCGCCAACACCATCTTCTTCGCCAGCTTCACCTGTTTCTAGTGAACCAAGCACACCTAGCTCGCCTTCAACCGATACGCCACAGGCATGCGCCATAGCAACAGTTTCGCGCGTTACTTCTACATTGTATTCGTAGCTTGAAGGGGTTTTACCGTCGCTCATTAACGAGCCATCCATCATTACTGATGAAAAACCAAGCTGAATTGAACGCTGACATACACCTGGCGATGTGCCGTGATCTTGGTGCATAACAACGGGGATATGTGGCCATTCTTCAACGGCTGCTAAAATCATATGACGAATAAATGGAGCACCAGCATAAGCACGTGCACCAGCTGATCCCTGAACGATTACTGGGCTGTTTGTTTTGTCAGCCGCTTCCATTATTGCGCGCATTTGCTCTTGATTGTTAACGTTAAAAGCAGGTACGCCGTAACCATGCTCTGCTGCATGATCTAAAAGTTGTCGCATACTGATTAAAGCCATTGGGTATTCTCCAATTTATCGACAGTAGTTCCCTACCATCTAGTTTGAACGGATGTGTTAGTTTGGCGTTATAACAACGCCACGAAAAACCACTGCTTTGCAGTAATATTCCGTCTAAATTAACTATTAAATTAGGGTGAGAGGTATTTAATAATTAATTGTCGGTGAGGGCTATTAACCCTCACCTTACGCTACTAAAATTACTTAGCGCGCGACTCTAGCATTTCAACTGCTGGAAGTTTTTTGCCTTCTAAAAACTCTAAGAACGCACCACCACCAGTAGAAATATAAGAAACTTTATCGGCAATGCCGTATTTATCAATTGCGGCTAAGGTATCACCACCACCAGCAATCGAAAACGCATTTGAGTTAGCAATTGCTTGAGCAATAGCACGAGTACCATTACCAAATTGGTCAAACTCAAACACGCCAACAGGGCCATTCCATACAACAGTGCCCGCATTTGCAATAATTTTTGCAAGCTTGCTCGCTGTATCAGGACCAATATCAAAAATCATATCGTCGCTTGTCACTTCGCTTACATCTTTAAGCGTAGCTACAGCAGACTCAGAAAACTCATTACCAACAACTACGTCAGTCGGTACCGGAATTTCACCATTATTAGCAATCGCTGCTGCACATAAACGGTTCGCTTCATCCATTAAATCAGGTTCGTAAAGCGATTTACCAACTGGGCTACCTGATGCAGCAATAAAGGTATTTGCAATACCGCCGCCAGTAACTAATTGGTCAACAATTTTAGAAAGTGAATCTAAAACGGTTAGCTTAGTAGATACTTTAGAACCACCAACAATCGCTACTAATGGACGCGCTGGGTTATCAAGTGCTTTGCCTAACGCTTCTAGCTCAGCTGATAACAATGGACCTGCACATGCCACATCAGCAAATAAGCCAACGCCATGGGTAGATGCTTGTGCACGATGAGCCGTACCAAATGCATCCATTACATATACATCACACAGTGCTGCAAGTTGCTTAGATAAGGCTTCGTCGTTTTTCTTCTCGCCTTTGTTAAAGCGCACATTTTCAAAAACAACAACTTCGTTATCAGCAATATCAACACCGTTTAGGTAATCTTTTTCTAAACGTACAGTTTGCTCAAGGGCATCGTTTAAGTAATCAGCGACAGGTGCTAGCGAAAACTCTTCATCATATTCCCCTTCCGTAGGACGGCCAAGGTGTGACATAACCATTACTTTAGCACCCATCTCAAGCGCTAATTTAATAGTAGGTAGTGCTGCACGAATACGCGCATCTGACGTCACTTTACCTGCTTTAACTGGTACATTTAAATCTTCACGAATTAATACGCGTTTGCCGTTTAAATCTAAATCTGCCATTTTTATGACCGACATGAACATCTCCTTAGTTAACGATACTGAACCTGAAAAATACGTTTAAAATTATTATATTAATAAATTACTTATTCACTGCCATCATAGCACGCGCTGTGTCGAGCATGCGATTAGCAAAACCCCATTCGTTATCACACCATACCAATAACTTTATCAGTCGTTTGTGACTAACACGTGTTTGTGTGCCATCAATAATACAAGAATGTGGGTCGTGATTAAAATCAACCGATACAAGCGGCTCTTCGGTATAACTTAAAATACCTTCTAAGCGGTCTTTTGCTTGTGCTTTAAGTGCGTTATTTACTGCGTTTAAATCTACATCGGTATTAACCGTTACACTTAAATCCATTGCCGTTACATTTATAGTAGGAACACGTACGGCGATGGCTTCAAAACGGCCTTTAAATTTAGGTAAAATACGGTCTATACCACGGGCGAGCTTTGTATCAACTGGAATAATTGATTGGCTTGCAGCGCGAGTACGGCGTAAATCATGATGATAACCATCAATCACTTGTTGATCGTTCATCGACGCATGAATCGTTGTAATAGCGCCCGACTCAATACCAAATGCATCATCTAATACTTTAATAACCGGCACAACACAGTTAGTTGTACACGAGCCGTTAGACACAATTGTGTGCTCGCGTTTAAGCTCATCGTCGTTAATGCCATACACAATCGTAGCATCAACATCGTTATCAGCCGGGTGTGAAAACAACACCTTTTTAGCGCCTGCAGTAATATGTAGCTGCGCATGTTCACGCGAGTGATAAACACCCGTACATTCAAGTACAACGTCTACATCGAGCGTTTGCCAAGGTAATTCAATTGGGTTTTCTTCACAAAAAAGTGCAATGGTATCGCCTGCAACACTAATGGTGTCTTCACCAAGTTTTACAGGAAAAGAAAAACGACCGTGGGATGTGTCGTATTTTAATAAATGAGCAATAGCTTCAGGATCAGCAAGTTCGTTAATCGCAACAATTTTTATATCGTCGCTCAAACCAGACTCGTATAACGCGCGGACAATATTTCGACCAATACGACCAAAACCATTAATTGCAAGTTTGATTGCCATGAAATATAAAATCCACTCTCTTAGCGTGCAGATAAAGGCAATACGCCTTTTAGATGTCTGTATTGTAATCGACCTTGCATCTGATTATAAGAGGGAAGCATTAGAAACTTTAAATTAAGGTTAAAGAGCTTACGCATTGCAAGCTCTTTGATGGTTCTGACTTTTTAAATTAAGTTTTTTATACTAAATTTTTTAATGCGCTAATTATATCTTCTGGCTCAGAACGAGTACGATAATCAACATCAACATAACGCCAAGTCACTTTACCTTGTTTATCTAAAACAAAGGTGGCGGGGATCGGTAAAACACGACTATTGCCATTATTAACCGACTCTAAATTTAGGCCTCGGTCTACTCGCATATGCTCTAGTAAAAATGTAGGTACTTGCCATGCTACGCCGTAGCTTGCTGCTACATCGGCATTTTGATCACTCAGCACTAAAAAATCCATTTTACTTATTTCATCATCGCTCATTGAGCCATCGGGTACTTGCGGGCTAATAGCCACCAATTGTGCGCCTAATGCGTGAATTTCAGGCAAGCGTACTTGAAGCGCTTTGAGCTGTAAATTGCAGTACGGACACCAACTACCACGATAAAAGGTAATAACTACAGGTCCTTTAGCAAGTAACTCGGTTAACTGCACCGATTGACCATGTTGATTTGGTAACTCAAAACTTGGTGCGCTTTGGTTTAAATCAAGTGCATTAGCACCTTGTTGAAACGCTTTTGCCTGTGCAATCGTTTCATCAACACCTTTCATAAAATCAGGATTACCTTTACGCCCTGCTGCTATTTTTGCCTCAGTTTGTGCTTTTAACGTGTTATTTTCATCGCTCATAATATGGCTACCTTTAAATTAATCAAAAACTTAAAGCCAGCTTACATTATGAAAATGTATTTGAAATGAAAATTTTAACTTATTCATTTACTTCTAAATCAAACACCACGTTTATTGATGATTTAAATGTAATAGTTTCTTGCAGGTATCTACCTTGCTCAAATGGATTTCTAGTAACTTTAGAACCGGTTACAACTATTCTCTCAAAATTATCTGCGCCATAACCATAACTTGAACGGTTAGAATTTGAATTAATGCTGTAAATTTTTCCAAGCTCTGCGCCAAATGCTTTAGCAAGCTTACCCCCTTTAACTATAGCGTTATCTATTGCGCCTTGTGTTGCTTCAGCTTCTAACTGCGCGGCTTTTGAAGACATAAGCTCAATATTCGTCAGTTCATTAATTTTTACACTTAATGCAAAATCGATAAAATCATTCAACTTTTCAATATTTCTTAATGTTACTTTAAGTGTTCTTGTTGCTACATATCCTGCATTAATTGCTGTACCGCTCTCGACATTAAACTTGTCGTCATCATTGTAAGTTAACAGGCTTGTAGCAGAAACATCCATCTCCTTAACACCGTACTTGCTTAATCCTTTAAGTAACAAATTTACTCGATCATCAACATCACGTTTAGCATCAAGTGATTTGTCTTTAAAGCTTATTACTTCAAAAGAAATCTTAGCCATATCGGGCTTTGCTAATACCTCTGCAGTACCCTGCACTGCAATATGGCGATTAGCAGGCAAGCTTGAATTAGCAAAAGTGATAAGTGGGAATAAGGTTAAGAAAATAGTAGTGATGAGTTTCATGTTCGTTCCTTGAAGTAATTAGTAAATAATGATTACGTAACTGTACCTATAGTTATACGGATAACAATAAAAGTAAACTGCTCTTTATTGTAGGCGGGAGTTTATCTCGCGCGGCATAAAGCCCCGCCTACAGCCAACCTACGTCAACTCGCCTACTTTTAACTCTTTGCCACGGCTTATTTGATGGCACTGGGCTAGCAGTAACTCGGCGGTCGCTTGTGCATCGGTAAGAGCATGATGACAATGATAGCTTGGTAACTCATAACGTGTGCGGCACATGCTAAGGGTTAAATCATCTTGTTTTATTTCAGTTGAATGATGAAGTAAGCGTTTTTTCTCAATATGCAGTGTGTCGAGTATAAGTTTAGGTTGCGTGGTTATATTGGCATTTTTAAGCGCTATTTTTAAAAATCCCCAGTCGAGCATGGCATTATGAAACACTAAAATACAGTCGCTAAAATGTCTGCTTAACTGCGTTAATATACTATTTAGGCTTTGCCCTTTTGCTATAGCATCATCACTAATCCCATGAAAAACAGGACTTTGAGCTAAACTTTTTACGTCTTTATTTATCAGGTGTTGCGACTCGCTCATTTTTATACATTGGTTATCTATTATCACCCACGCTAGTGATACAATTTCGTGCTGTTTTGCATCAAGTCCAGTGAGCTCTAAATCAATCACCAAATAACGTTGTTGTAAGGCATTTTTGCCTAGTAATTTACGGCGCTTTAAATACCGAGTGAGCAGCTTTTTTACCATGTTAGTAATCCATCATTATAAACTGCCGCGAGCAAACTTAAACGCGGCGGCTTGCTGCGCTTGTTTAACAAGGTAAAACGCTTCTTTTAGTTGATGGCGCTCTAGTGAGTTTAATTTATTAGGGTTAATGCAGTTACTCGGTAAGCCCTCTTCGTTTATTTGTGTACTCAAGCGAAGCTGCGTTAAGAACCGCCAGCAGTCTTTTAGGTTATATATATCTTCTTTGCTGATCAGTTTATGTTTTAGTAGTGCGTCTAATCGCTCTTGTGTGTTGGCGCGCCTAATACCCGCTTTTAAAGCGTATAACCGCACTATGTCATTTATAATTACGACACCGCGTTTTTTTAAATCTATATATTTATTATTTTGATTTGTTTTTTCGGTTTTAAATTTATTAAATAAACCAATTGGCACGCTGTTGCTGCTTATGTCGGTTGCCATTGCGGCGTAGAATAAGTCGTTACGCGATATACGAATTAATTGCTCGCAAAAAGCGGTGTATAAAGTATTTGAGCCTTCAATAAATCGCAGGTCAAAAAATATTTTACAGTTAAGCATTGCATCAGGCGTTGGGCTTTTTATCCATTTAAAAAATCGCTCGCTCCAGTCGTTTACGCTCATACGGCACTCATCGCTGCTTGCCATAATATTACCTGGGCAACGCCTAATGCCGCATTCAACTAAGTTTTCACATACAAACTCCCCCATGCTTTTAAAGTAAGCGTGTTGCTCGGGAGTTAAGTCGTTTGGAAGTAATAAGCCGTTATCTTGATCTGAATGCAGAGTTTGCTCTTCGCGTGCTTGCGAGCCAAAGCAAATAAAACTAAAGCTGGTTGGCGCTGCGCCATGCTCTTCTTGAAATAAATGAATAAGGCGCGATGTAAGCGCATCAGTTAAACCACTGAGTAATTTACCAATTAGCGATATGTCGTCAATGTTGTACGAAAAACCACGCAAAAGTTCGGGGATTTCTTTTGCGTAGCGTTTTAAATCAGTAACAGTATGCGCTTTGTATATGCGCCCAATAAGCTGTACGGGGTCACTTTTTTGTTGGCGCAGTAAATCGGTGCTGGTTATCATTCCTATCGGGTTATGGTTTTCGTCGAGCACGGGCAAATGATGAATATTGTATTTAAGCATTAAGTGCAGCGCCGAAAACACCCGGTTATTTTCAAATATAAACTTGGGCTTGGCGGTCATAATACTGCTGACTGCATCTTGTGGGTCTACCTCGTCAGCAAGTACTCGATTACGTAAATCGCGGTCAGTCACAACTCCCACTAAGTGTGCGTGCTGCGTTATCATTATTGACGAGACACCATGCTCTTTCATTTTTTTAGCGCTTTGCCTAATACTTGCATCGGGCGAAAGTGTAATTGCTGTGCGGGTCATCAGCTCTGATATTTTACGTTCAGACCAACTATCGTTTTTACTTTTATAATGCGATGACAACAACCGGTTAGCATGAGCGCGTACAAAATATTGCTCAAACGATTTGTATTCTCGGCGTAAATAATCAAAATGCGTTTGAGAGAGCATATACACTATGCCTTCTTTTTGTACCTCTAACCTATTTTGAATTGCTTCGCCGGTTAACAGCGACGGAAAACCAAAATAATCACCTTGCGCTAAGCGTGTAACAACATCCCCCTTGCCATCAACTAGGTCGTACAAACCAGAGCGAATTAAAAATAGTTTAGGGTTTTCACTTTGTAACCACTGCGTTTGGTTTTCGCGGGTGAGGTAAATAATATCAAGATGATTTACAAAATATTCGTATGCGCTGCTATCAAGCAGTGTAAAAGGCGCTTGCAAACAAACGTATTGGGCTATTTCTTGTTGCTCTACACTCATTGTTGTACTCATTAAAAAGTATACACAACACCAATGTACTTATTTATTAAACAAATAAAAAGCCCGACTAAAGTCGGGCTTTTGGTGCTTTATGTTTTCTAAACTGTAACTTATAAATTGTGGCTAATGGTCATGCGCTTCAGCCGATCCTTTAGGGTTACGAATACCTTCAACCATTAGTTGAATTTCAACTGGTGTAGGTTTAGTAAACTTAAGAACAATTGCAGCTACTGCAAAGTTAATAATCATACCAATTAAGCCAATACCTTCAGGTGAAATACCTAAGAACCAGTTTTCAGGGCTGTTTAGCTCTGGGCTAACAAACTTGAAGAAAATGATATACGCAGCGGTAAAGCCAATACCCGTTACCATGCCTGCAATTGCGCCTTCGCGGTTCATTGTTTTAGAGAATATACCCATAATAATTGCTGGGAAGAAACTCGCTGCCGCCAAGCCGAATGCAAATGCCACTACCGATGCCACAAATCCAGGCGGGTTAATACCAAAGTACGCGGAGATAACAATAGCGACCATGGCTGCCAACCTCGCTGCAAGTAACTCTTGCTTGTCGGTAATATCGGGCTTGAGAGTTCGCTTGAGTAAATCGTGCGAAACAGAGGTTGAAATAACCAGTAGTAAACCTGCTGTTGTAGACAGTGCAGCGGCAATACCACCCGCAGCTACAAGTGCGATTACCCACGCTGGTAAGTTAGCAATCTCTGGATTAGCTAATACCATAATGTCGCGGTCTACGTTTACTTCGTTAGCACTGTTCGGATCGGTGATTTTACCCGCCGTGTAGAACATTTTGCCATCGCCGTTTTTATCATCAAATGTAATTAAACCTGTGCGTTCCCAGTTTTTAATCCACCCTGGTGCTTCTGCATACTCTGTACCACTGCCATCTTTACCGTTTATGGTATCAATCATGTTTACACGAGCAAACGAGGCAACCGCTGGTGCTGTGGTATAAACAATCGCGATGAACACAAGAGTCCATGCTGCAGAAATACGCGTGTCTTTTACGCGAGGTACAGTGAAAAAGCGAACAATTACATGTGGTAAACCCGCAGTACCTACCATTAATGCACCAGTAATAGCGAACACGTCAATCATGCTCTTAGAGCCTTCGGTGTACTGTGCAAAACCAAGCTCAGCGCTTAAGCCGTCTAGTTTATCAAGTACGTACACGCCATCGCTGCCAATTAATGTGGCACCAAAACCTGTTTGTGGGAAGAAGTGACCCGTCATCATCATCGAGATAAAAATGGCTGGTACAAGGTATGCAAATACAAGTACACAGTACTGCGCTACTTGCGTGTAGGTAATGCCTTTCATGCCGCCTAGTACGGCGTAGAAAAATACAATCACCATACCAATGTAAACACCGGTTTCTATTTCTACTTCTAAAAAGCGTGAAAACACCACGCCTACGCCACGCATTTGCCCTGCAATGTAAGTGAAACAAATGAATATGGCACATACAATTGCCACTAAACGCGCGGTGCGTGAATAGTAACGGTCGCCAATAAAGTCAGGCACGGTAAACTTGCCGAATTTACGTAAGTAAGGCGCTAAACACATAGCTAATAGTACATAACCACCAGTCCACCCCATTAAGTAAACGCTGCCATCGTAACCTGCAAAGGAAATAATACCCGCCATTGAAATAAACGACGCGGCGCTCATCCAATCCGCGGCTGTTGCCATACCATTAGCAAGAGGAGGTACGCCGCCGCCTGCTACATAAAACTCTTTAGTTGAACCCGCTCGGGCCCAAATTGCTATGCCGATATAAAGCGCAAAGCTTAAACCAACAATTAAAAACGTGAGTGTTTGAACATCCATTGCTTAGCTCCTATTCGTCTACGCCATATTTTTTATCTAACGTATTCATTTTGAAAACGTACACAAAAATCAAAGCAACAAAGGTATAAATCGCGCCTTGCTGGGCGAACCAGAAGCCAAGTTTAAACCCAAAAAAACGTACTTCATTAAGTACATCAACCAGTAATATGCCAAAGCCGAAAGACACGATAAACCACACTGCTAATAGTTTAAATAACAGTGAAATGTTTTCTGCCCAATAAGCTTTTGCTTGTTCTTCATCTTTAAAAGCCATTTTTGTTTTCCCCTTTAAGCACCGCAATATCGCGATGAGTGGTTTTTTATCTTCGCTTACCAATTTAGCAACGCTGGTTAAATATTGAATTGAGACCATAGTCGTAACAGCTTGTTAACGTTTACGTAAACTGCAGATTGAATTTTATTTAAAAAACCAAAAACCTTTTAATTACATAAAGTTAATCATTTATGGATATTTAAAATACAGGAGATGTTACAAATTAGTTAATACTGCGACATTAGTCTAATACAATTACAAATTTAAATTTAACCAATTAAATTCAACAACTTAAAAAATAAATACCATTTAGAAATAAAAATCTGCACGCACACTCGCTAGGAGTTCTGGTATTGTGTTAATTCCTCATAGGGTTGAGGAACTATTTAAAATAATAAGGTTTAATAACAACATGACTGCCGTACTAATTATTGTTGCTTTAAGTTATATAGGTGTGCTGTTTTGGCTTGCCAACTGGGGCGATAAAACAACACCTTTGGCAAAGCGTATTAGCCACCATCCTTTTGTATATTCACTGTCATTAGGCATTTATTGTACGTCGTGGACTTATTACGGCTCGGTAGGTACAGCGGCCACCAGCAGTTGGAGTTATTTACCCATTTTACTTGGCCCTGCCTTGTTGTTTTTTTTCGGCCAAGGGTTTTTACGTAAACTGGTATTAGTAAGCAAAAAGCAAAATATAACCACTATTGCCGATTTTATTTCAGCTCGTTACGGCAAACGCCAAACTACGGCGATTATGGTTACTGTAATCGCGTTACTAGCGACTATTCCCTACATTGCACTGCAATTAAAAGCGCTCAGTACCAGCTTTTTACTGCTGCAAAGTAGTACTAAAATATCCGGTGATATGCTCGCGCTTTCTGCCACATTAATTATGGCTTTGTTTGCCATATTTTTTGGTACACGCAAGGTTGATGTAACTGAATATCGTTCTGGGTTAATGCTTGCTGTTGCATTTGAATCAATGATTAAACTGATTGCCCTTATTGCTGTTGCTGGACTTGCAGTATTTACACTATTTAACTTGCCCGAAACCGCTGCAAATAAGGTAACCGAATCGATTTGGGATCACTGGACTAACTTTAACTTTTTTAGTTTTAACTTTATTGGTCAGTCTTTAATGGCTGCGGCGGCTATTATATGTTTACCACGTCAGTTTCATGTAACCGTGGTCGACAATCAAAATAAACGTCACTTACTTACCGCTCGCTGGGCTTTTCCGCTGTATTTACTATTAACCGCCGCAATGATTTTACCTATTGCCACAGCGGCTATTCATCCTGAAATTGGCAGTGGCTATTCACCCGACAGCTTTGTACTTGCCCTACCTTTAATTAACGACAATGCCTTTTTAACCACCTTTGTATTTATAGGCGGTTTATCTGCCGCTACTGCAATGATAGTGGTAGCCACGCTAACGTTGAGCACGATGATTTCAAACGATGTGGTATTACCGTTAATGCTACGTCGTAAATTTAAACGCAACTTAATTACCACCAGTTATAAGTCTCGTATTTTACTAGTAAGGCGCTTTGCTATTGCAGGCATATTAATTTTGGCTTATTTCTATCAACAATGGTTTGGCCACAGCAGTGCACTGGCAAGTATGGGCTTGGTGGCTTTTTCACTTGTTACACAATTACTGCCCTCTATTGTGGGTGGTTTATATTGGCGAAAAGGTCATGCTTATGGGGTTTATGCAGGTTTAGTGGCTGGCTTTATTTGCTGGATACTATTTCTAATGCTGCCAATACTCGATGCCGGCACAACCCTTGATAGCGAGCTACAACAAACACTTATCACGCGTGGAACCTTAATAGCTTTGTTTGCAAATATTGGTTGTTATATTAGTTTTTCACTAGGGGCTGAGGAGCGCTTAATTGATAAAATTCAGGCAGCTGCTTTTGTTAATCCTAAAGATCAGGCTATTTTATCAAGGCGCTTAAATAAAGACGTAAAAGCCACTGTTTACGACTTTAAAATACTCCTACAAACCTTTTTAGGTATTCAGCGCAGCCAACAAGTATTGGCCCATTACGCACTCGCCCATCACTTAAGCGATAATAACGCACACCCAGAGCCTGAATTTATAGCCTACTGCGAACGCGCTTTAACAGGCGTGCTGGGCGCATCGTCGGCTCAAGCATTAATACACACGGTATCGTCGGGTAAGCGCATGGCGTTTGAAGAAGTTGTAAACTTTTTTGACGAAACCACACAAGCGCTGCAATTTAATCAAAATCTGTTATTTACCTCACTCGAAAATTTAAGCCACGGTATTTCGGTTGTCGATAAAGATTTAAAGCTAGTAGCTTGGAATAAGCGCTACAGCGAAATGTTCGGCTACCCTGAAGGGTTTTTAGAAGTAGGCCAACCCATAGAAGATATTATTAGATACAACGCTAACCGTGGTGAATGTGGCCCTGGCGAAATAGAGCGCCAAGTAGAAAAACGTGTGCAGCATTTAAAATACGGCAGCTCGCATCACTTTATTCGCCACCGTCGTAATGGCCAAGTATACGAAATGATTGGTAATCCGCTGCCCGATGGCGGATTTGTTACCAGCTTTTCGGATATTACCAATCACATAAGTACGCAAAATGCGCTTGAAGAAGTAAACATGGATCTTGAAAACCGCATAGAAGCGCGAACTCAAGAAGTGCAAACCATTAATAGAGACTTACAAGCTCAAATAGATAGCCGTGTACAAACCGAGCAAGCACTGACTTTAGCCAAACGAGAAGCAGAGCAAGCCAACGACAGTAAAACGCGCTTTTTAGCACTGGCGAGCCACGATATTTTACAGCCGTTAAACGCAGCACGTTTATACCTTGCTGCCATTGACGAAAAGCAACTCGACAGCACTAACCAAAACAGCTTTGAAAAATTAGGCGACAGTCTCGATTCAACCGTGCATCTAATGTCGGCACTACTTGAAATAGCCAAGCTAGAACAAGGCGCTATGACCCCAACCCCTCGCCACTTTTATATCGAAGATATTTTAGCGCCACTGCAAAGTGAATACGCTATTTTATCAAGTGATAAAGGGCTTAAACTTAGTGTGCGTTCACACCAACAAATTGTGCACAGCGATATAACCTATTTGCGCCGAATTATTCAAAACTTGGTCTCTAATGCAGTTAAATACACCGATAACGGCCGTGTATTAATTGCCTGTAGAAACCGTAAACACAATTTACGAATAGAAGTATGGGATACAGGCCCAGGTATTAGCGAAGTTGAGCAAGCTAAAATATTTAATGACTTTTACCGTGTTGAGTCGGGCGATAACAAAGGCGTAGGCTTAGGCTTAGGTGTTGTAAAACGTATGGCTGACTTATTAAGTTTGCCGCTTGATGTGCATTCTGAGCCTAATAAAGGTAGCCGTTTTAGCATTGAAGTACCTTATGGCGATGAGCAGTTTGTGCAACAAAAAAGTACGACAAACAGCCTAATAGAAAACCGTGCAGCCATTAATATTGTTGCCGTGGATGACGACCCTGAAAACCTAGCAGCAATGGCAAGCTTACTTAAAAAGTGGCAAGCTAATTACACCTTGTTTGATAACGTAGATAATGTACTGGCGCATGCTAAGCAAAACCGCGCACCCGATGTTATTTTAATGGACTATCAATTAGGTAGTGATTGCGATGGCATAACGCTAATTAAAACCCTGCGCGAAATTTGGCAAAGCCAGGTACCCGCTATTTTAATTACCGCAGTGCGCGACACCGAGCTTAAGCAAGAAACTAAAGCTGCTAATATTCATTATTTAAGTAAGCCAATTAAACCGGGCAAACTAAAAGCATTGCTTAATCACAGTACATAATAAGCTAGTAAAAAGTGATCTAGTTAAAAGTATTCTAGTTAAAAGCTATCAAGTAATAGCGTAAAACAAAAAGCCCAGTATCTTCACTGGGCTTTGCTTTATAAAGTGCTCATAAAGTTAAACTGGATTTACTCGGCTTCTAAGCTTTTGGAACAACCAACTTAGCCCCACCAACGAAAGCCCTAAACCAATAAACGAAAGCGCTTTAAGCAACCCCTCCAAATTAGCCATATCAATTAAAAACACTTTAACAATAACTGCAGCTAGTAAGCCTAAGCCTACTTTTTGTATTAATAACTGGTTTTTTAAATGACCAAAAATAACAGTACTCGCACCCATTACTAACCAAATGACAGAGTAGCTATAAAGTTCGGCGTTACTTGCGCCTTTTGATAAGTAAATGTAAGGACCTTGCCAGTATTGGCGAATAAAGCTGTTTATTGCCAATAATATAAAGCCACCCGCAACGGCCAATATAAATGGCGTAGCTTTAGCATTTATTGGTTTTACAAGCTTGGCCAGCCAAAGCGTTAATCCTGCAGGTACTAGCCACAATAGTAATAACCAGTTAAATATTGGCAGCTCACCTATGTAAAGTGATTCAAATAATGGGTTGTCGTCAAGCAGTATTTTAATAGCAAAAAGCCCTGCTAACCCCGCAAGTGTAAAGCCCGCCACTTGGTATAACTTAGCTAAAGTACCGGCAAGTTTTGCTCTGTGTAAGTACACACACCCTAATGCCAGCCAGTTACAGGTAAGGAGTATTTGTTCGTAAAAGTTAAGTGAATCAAATTGCGGATAATGCCCTACTAGCTGATAACTTGTTTCGGTGGTAATAAAAAGCGCTAAACAATGAAGCGCCGCACCTTCCAGCCATATTTTAAGTTTTGATGAGTCAAAGCACTTAGCTGCGGCAAAAAATAACACGATACATAACGGATAAACCACAATACTCCAATGCAAACCAAATACTGTTAGCGCATCGTAGCTTGGCGTCCAAGGTGAAAGCGTAAGGCGCAGTAATAACGCAGCAACCAAGGCTTTTATAGGCCAATGCGGCATAGGCACGCTATAGCGTTTAATAAGTACGCTTATAAGTAATACTTGTACAGCAAGTGCAATAGTTAAACCGCTGTCACTTAGTAGCATGGTAATTGCTAACGTAATATTGGCATTAGCGCCTACCCAATAAGTAAAACGCTGAAATAGCGTTGTATTATGCTGCGCGAGCTTTATTAAAATAGCCGCCACTACAAACAATACAACGGCCCAGAGTGGATATGCAGTACTTAACGCAGAATTAGGAATAAGTGCATATAAGGTCCCTATCATTACAAATACGCTAAATGCTCCCGTAACATGAAATGCTAAACGCTTAATCTGTTGTTTACCGTAATAAAGTCCAAAAGCGGTAAGTAACAATCCGAGTAATAAGCCCAAACCATACTCATTTTTGAATATAAAGAGTGCGTCATCAAATAGGTTTGGCGAAAGATGCGTGCGTTCAGCGCCTATCACTAATAGCGTTGAAATAACTAACGCTACGCCCTGCCAAATATCCCAGCGGCTATTTTTAAGTACTAAAAATAGCATCAGTACAATACATAACACGCCGATTGTTTGCCACGGCATATCAAAGTGACTTATTAGCATGGTAAATATTAAGGGCGCTATAAAGGCAAGTAATAATGCATGATCAGGAAGCACTTTAATTAAGCGTTTTAAACTGTGCGGGCGGTGCTCAATAACACTCAATTTTAAGCCCAATCGCGGTATAGCAATTAACCCTACAATGCTAAGTAAAGCAAACGTCCCCATCAACCAAACGGTATTAATTTTAAGTAGCGTAAAACCAACTAAATACCAGCCAATGTGCCCTGCCCATAATAAATACCACAACCAAGCTCGCTGTACTTTATGTGCAACTAACGCAGCCGACAAACTTACAAAGCCAACATACATAAATAATGTAAACAAGTTACCACTGCCAGTGCTAACCCATATTGGTACACTATAAGCACCAATAATACCTAATACAGCCAATAATGGGCCTAACCTAAGCGCCATTGCACTTGCACTAATCGCAATAACTGCCAGTGCAAAAAATGCCACGGTAGGGCTAAGCATATAGTAGCTACTGTAAGCTAAAAGCGTTAAAGCAAAGCAGGTAATAAACCCGCCGCTTGCAAGCGCTGCGGGTATGTAATTATTAAAGCCTTCAAATACAATGCGTTTATGATGTAAATAAGCCGCGGCTGCAATTAAGCTAAGCCCAAATAAGCCGCCTAAACTCAACCTCATTACAGGCGATAGTAATCCAGCTTCTAGGCTGTATTTAGCTAAAAATATGCCCCCAAAAGCAAGCGCTATTGCGCCTATCCAGGTCATCCAGTTCTCTTCAAACCCTGCGCGTAGTTTATTAAAGAGTAATTCTATGGCTGATGCTTTAGCTGGTTTGGCTTTTTTAGGAGGTGCTGATGGCTGATTTATTACAGGTGGTGACACGCTTTGGGGCGTTAAGTTTGACCGTGCTTTATAAGCGATTGGCTCAGACCTTGAAAGCGCTGCCTGAGCAGTAGATGCTTCGCTTTGAGGTTCACTTTGCGATATCGGTTTATGTGTTTGTAAGTGTGTTACTTTGGCCCTCAAAACAGCAACTTCTTGTTTTAATCCATTTAACTGCACTAGCGCTATTAAGCCGCAAATAGCACCGGCAACTACAACCAGTATTACTATAACGGCTAACCCAACTAAATCATCCATGGCACACTCTTATTAATTATTATGCCCTGAGTGTACCTAATTATTAATAAGTAGGTAAATTTTGTTCGATAAAAAAACCTAAGCACTTAAAGTACTTAGGCTTTACGCTACTTAATATATTTAGGGTTATTCAACACTATCGGTGATAGTGCGCTCTAGGGTCATTTTATAACCTGAGCTTGTTGTTTCATCATGCTCTAAAATCAATATGTAATTACCCTCTTGTGTAAAGTCCATATCGCTTTGTTGAATAAGCACAATTTGCTGACCGTTGTCTTCATATACAGCATAAACAGTGTAAATTTCGTTATCTACAACTTGCTCTTCTTGATCGTATCTATCTAAACCATCAACTACGTTACTGGTATCGTCTACCGTTTCGCCGTTAAGTGTAAAGTACACATCAACATCTGAAACCGATTGTCCTGCGTAGCTTTCAATTAGGTTTACAACCGATACCGTATGGCTGTAACTACTTGGCGTTAGGTTTTCTTCAACGCTCATCATACGTAGACCGTTATCAACGTCGTTATAAAAAATACCCACCGCACTTTGCTCACGCTCTAGCGTCATTAAAAAGTTATCGGCAAGCTTTGTGCCTTCTTCGTCGTACATCGCTACGCTGTAACTATTAGGCGAAAGTTCAACATAGTCTGTATACGAATCACTAGCGACTGTATTTGTTGTATTTACAGTTGTGCCACGTGTAGCCGAAAAGCTAACTGGCGAGTAGTCATCAATCGTATTTATAAAACGTAATTGCCCCAACGCAGATTGGTGCTTAAGCTCAGTAACGTAATTATTATCGGTTACTACATCAAGCGTAATACCGCCTTCTTCTGTTGCATAACTTGGGCGGATCATTGCTACATAGCTTGCTTCGTCGTATAAATAAACAGATGACGACTCGTACACAACATCACTGCTGCCCGCTTGAGTTATATAAATAGTGTAATAACCTTCATCAATGCTTTGCAGGTCTAACTCACTTAAATATTGAGCCGATGAAAAAAGTGTCGCGCTTTCAAATACGCCATCATCAGTTGCTAAGTAAATATCGTAGTTAGTGTCTTCCCCTGCAATATTATAAAACCCTAAGTTAAACTCACCCGTATCGCTTGTGATAGGTACGCTAAGCTCTGTAAATGTAGGTTCATCGAAGTTGCCGCTCATTACTACTAACTGTGTTTTGTCACCTTTAATAGAAATTTCTTGGTCGCTAATTGTTATATAGCTGTCGTTAGCATCTAGGTATTCAAAACTTACATCATAAGTACCTGTGCTGTAGTTATGGCGAGTAGTTACATCGGCAAAATCAGCGCCTGAACGCTCTGTTTCTTCAACAAACAAACGCGTGTATGGGCTATTGTAAGAGCCGTTATACAATTGGATGTAACCTGTAGAGCTTGAGCTATCATCAGAGCCGCAGCCCGACAAAATAGTAATTAGACTTAAGGGTAATGCAGCTTTTAAAAGGGAGTTGGTCATTAAGGTTATTCCTTATTATTAATATCCCCATTATGACCCAAACATTCTATTTTAATTTCATGATTTACAAAGCATTACCCTCACTGACATTTCCTTACGAAAACGTTAAAAAGTGTAGTAAATGTGCAAACAATAAGGACGTGTTTTTATATAATTAAAAACGCTTACGGGGCAACTTCAAAACGATCTCGACCATTCTTTTTAGCTAAATATAAAGCTTGGTCAGCGCGTTTCATTACTTTATCTAAAGGCTCATTAGGCGTTTGCATTGCAACACCTATGCTTACTGTTAAGTGGCGAGAATTTTGAACACTTATGGTGTGCGCAATGGTAATTAATTGTTTTGAAAAATCACACGCTTGCATCATATTATTTGTAGGCAAGTAGCCGCCAAACTCTTCACCGCCGAGGCGAGCAAATTTGTTTTTATACGTAAAAGCATTGTCGTATTTAGTTGCTAGTTTTTTAAGCACTACATCACCTACATCATGACCAAATTCATCATTAATTGCTTTAAAGTGGTCTATATCGATAATTAAAATAACGAAAGGTGAGAGCTGAGCATCTTTAGCGTGCTGATAAAAATAACGTCTGTTATGCACCTTAGTTAAATCGTCAATGATTAGCTCACGCGCTAATCGGTTATTGATACTTTGTACAAAGCGCATCGTTTTAAATAAACCATAGGAAGTTAAAAGCATGCCGCTGGTCCTGCATAAGTCTTCAAAATAAATACTTACCCAGTAAGGCTGTATCACTATCTCATCGATTAAATCAGCTGTATTACCCATGGACCAAAGCATTAATCCGAGAGTCGAAAATGTATATGCAAGCTTTGAAAGTTTGGAGCACTGAACCATCCAAAATAAAAAAATAAGAACAATTAAATTAATAAAATCAGTTGTAAAACCGTAAACATTATTTTGAACTTGTAAGGGAGGAAAGTTAGTTAGGGAGTAGGCTGAAAAAATAACAATATAAGCTAATAAAAATAGGCTTACAGTTTTATTTTTCCAGCTCATTTTAAAAAAATTAGAAAGCCTGATAGTGAGTTTTACAGTTTCAATCATATTAACCCTAAGCTTTTCGATACTATAATTAAAAAACTATAGCACATTACCATCGAGTAGGGTGAGGCTTATGCCTCATCCCTCTCACAGAACCGTACGTACGGACCTCGTATACGGCTCCTGTACCCTTCACATTTTATCAACTTATTTCCTAAACGCTGATAAAGCAAGCCATCCCGCATTCACTTTTTCTATTGGATATAAACCAAGCTCCTCAAA
>NZ_JASDCB010000023.1:0-57424 GCF_030408135.1 Pseudoalteromonas sp. APC 3691
AGGGATAGCCACGCGGTATGAAAAGCTTGAACGAAATTATCATTCAATGCTCGCTTTAGCATTTACTATGATGTGGCTACCAATGTGGGCTGATTGATATATGTACTACAAAGATCAACAGCCCCTAGTTAATCTTCCTGAATAACGGTTATTTACGCAGCAAAATCGTTTTCTAATAAACGGCTATGGATAGACTGTACTACGTTATCTGACTCAGTTTGCTCTACTAAAAAGCACAAGTTGTGTTTACTTGCACCGTGACAAATTAATCGAATATTAAAGTCTTTTAGTACACTCATTAAGTTCATTTCGTGTTGGCGTAATTGAATCTCAGAGCCAATAAGTGCCACCAATGTTAGGTTGTTTTCTACCGAAACATGGCAAAATTCTGCAAGCTTATCTAGGCATTTTTGATCAAGCTCTGGGCGCGAGGCGTTTTGCGCGTTATCAAGCGTTATAGCCACACTGATTTCTGATGTAGTTACCAAATCTACCGATATATTGTATTCACTTAATAGTGTAAATACGCGTGCTAAAAAGCCGCTTGCTAGTAGCATTTCTGGGCTTTTAAGCGTAAGCAATATTTGGTTTTTACGTTGCGTTACTGCGCGTATACCTGGTTGCTGCGATTTTTCGCGCTCAATCCACGTACCGCCACGCTCTGGCTCGCGGCTAGAACCTACAAACACGTTAATGTGGCTACGGCTCGCTGGTAAAATAGTTGCTGGGTGTAATACTTTTGCGCCAAAGGTTGCCATTTCAGCGGCTTCGTCAAAACTTAAGCGTGCAATAGGCGTCGCTTTTGCGCACAAACGCGGGTCGGTGCTAAAAATGCCCACTACGTCGGTCCAAATATGCACGCTTTTAGCATTGATTGCTTCAGCTAGTAATGCAGCGCTGTAATCAGAACCACCACGTCCAAGCGTTGTGGTTTGGCCGTATTCGTCACTGCCAATAAACCCCTGAGTCACAATGACTTGAGCGTCTAATAACGGAATTAAATGTTCTTTAGCAGCTTGCGCTGTGGCTGCAACATTGGGCGTTGCTTTACCAAATTGGCTGTCGGTTTTAAGCACCTTGCGCACATCAAAGCGATCGGCATTTAAACCTTGTAAACGCAGTACCTGAGCAAACAAATACGACGATAAACGCTCACCAAAGCTAAGTAGCTCGTCGTGTTGCTGATCGGTTGTTAGTGGCTCTTGAGCCAATGTTTGAAATGCTTTTAGGGTTTCGTTAAAGCCAACCGCTAAATCGGCATCTAGCGATAATTCATCTAAAATAGTTTGTTGAATAGCAAGCACGCCATTTATGTGTTCTTGGCGCTCACTAGGAGTAATGCTTGATTTACACAGTGCAACTAAGTGATTAGTTACGCCGGCACTGGCGCTCACGGCAACAATACGTACGCTTTTATCTGCAACAATAATTTCGCTACAGCGACTCATCGCTTCAAAATTTGCAACACTTGTTCCACCAAATTTGGCAACGATGTAATCTGATTTTGCGCCTGATACTGTTTGTGGCACTGATTGGGTAGTCATTTAGTCTCCTTTCGCGGTATCCAAACCGCAATAAAACAAGAAGAACTTGGCAAAGGAATGCTTGAAGATAAGTCCACTGCCAGAAGCTCTCCACCTATATTGGTGACAGTTTTGAGGATTCAGCCCCATAAACCGAAAAACAATGACGACGTACCATTATTTTCCTCGGCGAGTACTTCCCTCCTTAATGATCATCGGCTTTCGTCGCCTAACATTAAGTACCTAAGTATCGCACCTCTTCTGAATGCTTTATTAACCAGTGGCTAATAAAACAAAACCCCACTAAGTAGCGGGGCTTTGAAAGTTATCGTTTAGACGTCTAGCTGTCAAGCATTTAATAATTTATGAGTTAAATAAAACTGCCCATGTAATACGAGCCCGCATATCCAACCGTGTAACAAATTAATAAATGCAGCGATAAACGCAAGTAGCTCATAAAGGTAAGCGCTTTAACTTTACTCATGGCAATAATGCCCGCAGCCGAACCAATAATAAGCATTGAACCGCCCACACCCGTTGCATACGTAAACGACAACCAATGTTGTTGGCTCATTACTATATTGGCTTTTAATAATGCAGCGGTAAGCGGTACGTTATCGACCCCAGCTGATAATATGCCCATTAAGTAGTTTGCGTATTCTGGTGCCATTACCGTGTATAGATCGGTAAATTTACTCAACATACCAATTTCTTTAAGTGCACCTACAAGTAAAAGTACGCCTACAAAAAACAATAATGTGTCGTATTCTATATCGCGAACAAAATCGATTATGTCTTTGTTTATGTCTTTTTTACGCATTAAAAATTGCGCCACTAAAAACATCACTGATAAGCCAAACAAAAAGGTTAATAGAGGCGGTACGCTGTAAATTACACTCAGCGTAAGTGTGCTCACTACGGTAGATAAAAATATAACAGCAATGGTTATGTCGGTTTTTTCAATGCGGGTTTTACCTGCACTAGCAAACTCAACACGCCCTTTCATACCTATAGACAGTAACGCAGCAAGCAGCATAACGCTTGCAAGTGCTGGCGCTATAAGTAGTAATAAATGAGCAATGGTTACTTTGCCATCTAAAAATATCATTAGTGTGGTTACGTCACCTGTTATTAGCGATACCCCACCTGAGTTAACTCCAAACACAATAAGCGTGGCGTATTTAATGAGTTTTTTAGGTTCAAGCTTTAACGACATAACAACCGCAAGCGATATAAGCGTCGCTGTTACGTTATCTGAAATCGACGAAAACAAAAACGCAAAACCACCCACCAAAAACATGAGCTTTTTTTCGCTAATACTTTTTGGCATAACACGGTGCACAATATTTTCTATAAACCCCTTTGAATTTAAATACGCGACAAAGGTCATTGCAGCCATTAAAAATAGCCATAGCGAGGCAATTTCTAAAATATTTTCATTTAAAAGATGTTGAATCGTATCGGGGCTTTGCCCGTGTAGGGGGTATATAAAAAGAAGAATCCAGCAAAGCGTACCAAAAAACAGCGTGGTTTTAGCTTTATTGACATGGATTATATCTTCTATAACGATCAGTAAAAATGCAATCGCTATCAGGGTTAGAATAATCGAGGAAACCATGGTAGTTAAACAACCTTTGATATAGTTTTAAAGAACACACAAATAACATTCCATTTCATGTGCCTATTTTCGGCGCGAATTTTAGCACTGCCTCTATGCAAAAACTATTATTAAATGGTCTTAAAAACGAATACTATATACAAACAAGATTAATTAAAAATACGTAATAATGAGTCTTCTAAAAGAACTCAATAATAAAATACTAGGATGTTGTAACCCCTTATGATCCCAGCTAAAAAGCTGCTAAACACCATAACCGAACATTGGGGTGTATTAGCGCTATTATTTAAACGTTTTAAAATGGCTGACTTTAGCCTAAAAGACGTACAAAACGCGATTAAGCAAAAGCAGCCTACGTGGTCAAACGAACGCATTTATAAAGAAACAAATCGTTTGTTAAACCAAGATATTTTAATTCCACTGGCTAAATCCTCTCAGCTTGAAATAAATCGTGCTATTGCTGATTTTGCTACTTTTTTACTGCAAGAAGAGCATTTAGGTTTAGCGCAAGAAATTAGCGTATTAGTAGATGACCTTGCTCGTTTAGGTAACCGCCTAAATAACGCTGGCGAAATAGAAGACTTTGACGACTTACGACGCTACAGCCGCATTATGGATGATCGGGTGCGTAAAATAATGAAGCTCTATACGCACAACGAAAACGCTATTTTAAATATTGTTGAACAAGCCAAATCAAATAATGCAGTGCAATCGCTGCAAAAGCGTTATAAAGCGGTAATAGAAGCCTTTGACGAATACATAGAGCCAATGCTTGAAATGGTTGATATTCGTGGTGAGTTTCATGCATGTTTTACCCTCATTGAAGAGCAAATAAGTAAGCAAATACTGCACATTGAGCGCTCAGGTAAAGCGTATAACGACAAACGTATGCTGGAGCAATTACGTACCCGTATACTCGAAATGCATTTAATGGGCCGAGAAAGCTTACGTAAAAGTGCCGATATGCTTATGCCACTGCGCGAGGAGCTACGCCGTAATAACTTAATTACTCGCCAAGCAGCCAAAGTACTTGGGCTTGTACGTAAAAATGGCGTAGACAATATGCTAAGTGCTGTGCAACCACATTTTGTAAGCGACGCGCAGCGATATTCGCTTGGTCAGCAACGCCATATTGTGGCTTACATGGCAAGCTTGGTTGAATTTGAACACGAAGAATACCAATTGCCTGACCAGCAAGACGTGCCTGCATTTGTTACGCCTAATATTCCTGACTACAACGATGTTAAAACCAGCTTTGCTAAGCGCTTTAATAAAAAACGCAAAAAGCCGCAGCCCTTGCTGCAATTTTTAGACGAAAGCTACCCAGATCTCGATGCTGACGAAATGCTATTTTTGTATCAAAAATTAGTCAGCGACAGCGATATTAAAATAATTCAAAGCGATGAAAAAGCCCGCGTAAAAATTGCCGGTCAGCACTTTTCTTTATATCCATTTAATTCAGAGCCTCAGCCAGATCCAAAGGCAGGTAAATAAACCATGACACACATAAATTTAGACGAGCTAACCCATCTACAAGCCATTAATAAAAAATTAGTAGCGGGTTATCACATTTGCGAGCAAGACAACGTAATGTGGCAAGAGCTTGACCAACACATAGAAGACTACACCGCCCTATTTACCGCTTTAGGTAACGATTTAAAACACGACAGCCGTGGCTTTTATTATTTTGGTAGCGACGAAAGCACACCCAATATGGGCAAAATATCTCGCGCTATCGCACTCACCATTTACATTTTAATTGAGCACTACGCCAATACGGGTAAAGATCCAATGCGCGCATTGTTTGACGACGTAAACGATTTAGAGCTTATGCAAACGCTGGTGCAAATTAACAAACATTTGTTTGATCAGCTTGAGATATTTTCGGGATCGGATTTGCGTAAAGATGTTTACCTGCGCATGGTGCGCTTAGGTTTAGCCCGTGAAGTAGAAGGCGGCTTTATGCTACAAGCACCAATTCACCGCTACATAGATGCACTCATGGAAGTAAACGAAGAAACCTACATTACAGAGGACGAGGAATGAAAAATCTATACGGACTAAGCAAACTCGCCCTACTTAACACCGCAGGCTATGCAAAATGTGTGATCCCGCTTGATAAAAGCAGCTCTATTTGCGCGCCTAATAACACCGGTAAAAGCTCGGTTATTAACGCCCTGCAGTTTCCGCTTATTAACGATTTACGCTTAACAGAATGGGACGGACACGATTTAGATGAAACCCGTAAGTTTTATTTTTCATCCGATCAGTCGTACATTTTACTAGAAGCTAACTTGCCTCATGGCTCGGTAGTAATAGGCGTGGCAGGCCTTGGTAAAATTGCCGGTTACGCGCATCAGTACTTTTGTTATCAAGGAAAGCTTGATTTAGAGCAGTACACGCAAGGTAAAACTATTATTAAATTTACCAAGCTGTTCAACCATTTAAAATCGCTTAACTACAACCCTATTGAGCTTAAAGCACAAGAGCTCAACGCGCTGTTGACTGGCGGCGCAACGGCTTTTGACGGCGACATTAACCTAAAAATGATCCCGCTAAATAATGTACAAGACTCTTCTATTTATAAAGAAATATTTAGACGTATTCTTAACTTACACAAATTAGGCGCAAGCGACGTAAAACGCTTTATGCTACGCGTGTTTGAACGCCATATGTCGAACTCTAAAGTCGACTTTTATGAAGTATGGCGTCGCTCATTTGATAAAGTAAACCGCTCAAAACGCGAATTAAAAGCCCTTGAGTCAATGCAAGAGCCAATAGCCGCGCTTGAATCAATGCTTGAAAACCAAACCGTGCTTAAAGGTAAATTAGCGGCGTATGCGCCTAAAATTGACCAAGCACTGATTGATTTTGACACTTATCAAGAGTCGCAACTCTCTGAGCTTGCCATAGCCCTTGAAGATATAGAGCACGAAAAACACGAGTTTGAGCAAAAACAAAGCCTATACGTACAGCAATCGCGTGATATAGAGCGCAGACAAACTCAAATTGAGCAGTGGTTTTTAGATTACGATGCGCTTAAAAGCGAGTTTGAACTGGTAAATAAAGCCACGCTTAAAACCAGCCTGACTCAATTAAAGCAAGATTACGAGTCGCTTTCGCACTCTATAACCAGCGCACAAGGGCAAAGCCTACACACGCTTGACTACCGCATCAGCGAAACACAAAAACAAATTAAGAGCTTAAAGCTGCAACTTAAAAATCTTGAATTTAATTTGTTTACCCGCATGCGCGAAGACCTCTCGTTAAAAGAAGTAGAAGAAATATCGCGCATTTTAAACCCAGATATTCTCTCGTTTGCAACCACCACTAATGGCGATATAACCATTGATGACGAAGACGCGTTTGGGGAATTTTTATCGCTATTAAGTGAAAACGTTAAAGGCGGCGTATTAACGCTACCAGGTGCGAGCATTAAGCTTAAAAAGCTCTCGCCTGTGCAAATGCAAAGCGGCGAAAACAAAGAGCAATTAACCGCTCAGCTCAGTGCACTTGAGCATTCACTTAAAGAGTTTAAACAACAACGCGATGTTGCTGCAAACGTTGCCGACAAGCAAAAAGAAAAAGACGCGTTATACGATGAGCTTATGAGCGCAGAAAGCGCCCTAAAACGCTTAGAGCAGTTTGATGTAATGCAGCAATCGGTTGAAGCGCAAGCCATGCTAAAAGAGCAGTTATTAGCTGAGCGCGAACAAATTGACGACTACCTGCAAGATATTCAAAAAAATAGTGGCTCAATTGCCGATCGCCGCTCGTTAATTAAATCGAAACAAGAGCAAATTAATCGCCAAACTGAGCGCTTACGCCAAGTTAAGAGCGAGCGAATTGACCACACGCTTGATTTATACAGCGGTAAAGTAACCCCGTATATGATTGATATTACAGTCGACTTTGATAACTTAAGCGACCTTGTTCATCACTTTAATAAAGACTGCCAAGAGCTGCGTAATTTTGACATAAACGTACGTAATACCTATTTGCATGTATATAATGCGGGTATTACTAAATTCGACAACGAAAACGACGAATATACTAAATACCAAAAGCTAATAAGCGCCTTTCATAATATTGATAACGAACGCGATGCTGTTGAACGCCAAGCACGCGTTGCGCTTACCGAAGTGGCTGCAACTATTAAAGGCTTGCGAGAAGATTTAGACCGCCTTCGCCGCGAAATGAACAGCTTTAATAAAGGCATAAGCCAGCACCGTATTTCAAACCTGCAAGCGTTTAAAATTAACGTAATACCGCGCAAAATGCTGGTTGATAGTATAGATACCATTATCAGCACGTCGCATCAGTTTGAGCAAGGTGACACGCTTGATTTACTTAGCCAAGAACCGTACAGCGAAAGTGCGGTAAACGAAGCAAAAGATCACTTAATTAAACTCGCATCAGATAAAGCGGGCTTAACACTTACCGATTTATTTGATATTCGATTTGAAGTAGTTAACCGCGCAGGTGAAACCGAACACTTTGAAAAAATAGATTCGGCGGGTTCAAACGGCACACGTATTACGATTAAGTTATTATGTGGCATGTTGTTTATTCGTTACTTATTAAGCGATCAGGAACAAAACCTATACCGTATACCAATTTATATAGATGAAGCGGCCGACATTGACCCACAAAATCAAAAAGCGATTATAGAAACCGCACTAAGCTTTGGCTTTGTGCCTATATTTGCCTCAGTTAAGCCGCAAATAAGTTGTGACTACATTGTGCCTATTCGCTCGGTAAAAGACGGTGCACAAAACTGGGTAGATGAAAAAGATTGGATTGAAGTTGAACACAATTAATTGGCCGTTAAGGCTCGACTATTAGACTAATATTTAGGACGTTTAAATAATACACATTTAAACTATGTGTGTTATTTTGAATTAATGCATTTTATTGGAGCAAACGTAATGAAAAATATACTTATTGTTGCAGCGCTAGCACTTCTTACAGCCTGTACACAAACCCCTGATTGGGATTACGATAAATCAGCCAACTTTAGTAATTTTAAAACATTTGCTTGGGTAGAAAACGCCAGCCTAACTAAAGACACAAATAACTACCAAATTAATGGCCTAATGGAAAAACGTGTTCGCACTGCCGTTAACGCTGAGCTGAGCCAAACACTAGGTATGAGCTTAGTTGATGCAGCAGATGCTGATGTACTTGTTAACTATCATGCATCGGTTGATAAAGAGCTTGAAGTAGATACATTTAATGTAAACTACCGCCCGCATTGGGGTTATTGGGGTACTGGTTTTCAACGTGATACAACCTCGCGTGAATACGAAGTGGGCACACTGATTATTGATATTGTAGACCGTGAATCAAACCAACTAGTATGGCGCGGCGCGAAAGAAGGTCGATTAAAGAAAAACCAATCGCCAGAACAACGTGAAGCATCAATTAATAAAACAGTGAGCGAAATTTTAAGTAACTTCCCGCCGCAAAAGCAGCAATAAGTTAAAATTAGCTATAAGTAAGTTTTAAAAGAGCTCACAGTACGTGAGCTTTTTTGTGGGTGATTGTTTTTGGGGCTTACAGACTTAAGTAATTACGAGCTACGCTCGTCACGTCTACAAAATACCGGATTAAACTTTACCTGTAGGCGCTAAGCTTTATTTTACCTGTAGGCGCTAAGCTTGCTTGCGCGAGAAGCGATAGCTTCTAATTACTTTATAGCGCTATATTCCATCTTAAATTACGAGCTGCGCTCGTCACGTCAGCAAACTGCACGTCTACAAAAAACACCGCGTCAAATTTACGATTTATACTTATGCAATAACTCAAGCGGTATATGGCAGTAATCATCAGGGTGATTAGTTAGTCGGTCTTGATGCTCAGGATCGCTTGGCACGTAGTTAGTTAGCAGCTCTACCCCTACCACAATTTTATCGGCATCACTGCGCTTATTTATATAATTGCTTGCTGCATCTAAATGGGTTTGGTTTTTGCTGTAAATAGCAGTGCGGTATTTAGGGCCTACGTCATCCCCTTGTTTATTAATGCTGTATGGGTCAATAATTTCAAAAAAGTAGTCAAATAACTCGTTTAAGCTAACCGCTTTTGGATCAGAAATGACCTTTACGCATTCGGCATAACCATCGTATTCGCCGTTAGTGGTTTTGCTTGTACCATTAGCGCGCCCTGCTTCAGTACTTATTACACCAGGTAAGTGCTTTAAAAACTCTTGTACGCCCCACAGGCAGCCACCAGCAAAGTAAATAGTATTATATTCTTTAGTATCCATTATAAATGTTACCTAATAAGTAATTATACCGATTGCATTAAAATAGTGTTCTATTATAGCGCCAAGAAAATAGCGCAATAACAAGGCGAAAATTATGACATATAGTTGTTCTATATAAATAATTTTTAACGCAGTGAGTGCGCTATTTAATACGATAGAATGACCATGTTTTTAATAAAGCCGGTATTACGTAAATGGTTATCAAATGCAGTTATTAACAAATTAATGTACAATCGCGCACAAAATGACTGCTGTTACGTTTAGTTATTTTATCATGCTCAAATATAAGCTTTGAAATTAATTGTAACCGCAGCTACAAATAAAAAATGACGAGAAACACATGAATCGCACACCACACCTTATAATACCTGCAATATTATGCAGCGTTACTGCATTTGCTAATGCTAATACGCTATCTGATGAGTCACCAATCGAGAAAATAACGGTTGAGGCCTCACCCACTGCAAATAAGTTGCCAGTAGGTACATTCGACTCACCTATTTCTAATTTAGAATATGACCCTCGTGTTGACCTTCAATCGCGTAATATGGCTGAGGCGCAAGCTGATGTAACTATTCGTGGTGGGATTTTTGAAAACACCGGCTTTAGAGTAGGAAGCGCTACTCTACTTGACCCGCAATCTGGCCATTATTTTGCTGAAATACCCATTGCACCGCAAATGCTAACCGGCCCAGATGTTTTAACTGGTGCCGATAACGCACTTTACGGTATGAATAGCTCTGTAGGTACAGTTTCGTTTGATTGGAAACCGATTATTACTGGCGGTAGTGTATCCCTTGGTACTGGTACAAACGACTTTAATCTGCAAAGTATTCACGCTGCTAAAAACACACAACTTGATAGCTTAGCTAACTATACTCTGGGCTTTGAAGGTGAGTATTCTCATTCGCAAAGTGATGGCACCATTGATAATGGCGATCATGACTTCTCGCGCGCCTCAGCTCGCGTGCAATTAGCAAGCGAGCATAGCCAAACAGATTTGTTTTTTGGCTCACAAGATAAGTTTTTTGGCTGGCCTAACTTGTACACCCCTTTTGGCGTTAACGAAACTGAAGATTTAGAAACCCGTCTTTGGATGCTTAATCACAAGCAAAACTACGCTGATAACAGCAACTTTGAAGTATCTGCTTATTATCGTACCCATGACGATCACTATATTTACTCGCGCGAAAATCCTAGTGCATTTGAAGCTTTTCATAAAAGTGAAGTTAAATCGCTTGGACTTTCGGGTCGTCATGCACAAAGTGATGCACTGGCAATAAATTACTCTGCACAATTTATTGATGACTCGATTGAATCAACCACACTTGAAAACAACTTTACCTCTCGTAAGTATTATAAATTAAGCGTATTGCCTGAATACAAAATGGCGCTTGAGGATAATAAACAACTTACATTTCGTTTAGGTGCTGCGTTTGACGATACAAATAGAGACGACTCTGAACCGTCACTTATTGGTGATATAACGCTTAATACACAAAACAGCAAAGGTTTTGAGCGCACGTTTTATTTATCGTACGCAGAGGCGAGTCAAGTTGCAGGCTACACAGCCATTGGCGGCAGTGATTCAGGCGGGTTATTTAGAAGTAACTACAATCCTGAGCGCGAAACCACTTCAAACTTAGAGCTAGGGTTATTGCTTGAAGAACAAAGCTGGCAGTTAAATTCGGCTATTTTTTATCGAAAAGATAATAACTTAACCGATTGGACCTTTAATTTTGATTCAACATCAGCGCGCTTTGCAAACCCGGTTGATATTGATACAGCTGGGGTTGAATTTTTAGCGACTAAGCACTTTGATACAGCAAAACTTATAGCAAGCTACACGTATTTACATAAATCAGAAAACTACGGCGCAGCCGATATTGATGCCAGCTTTTACGCGTTAAACTTTCCTGATCACCGTTTAACACTTGGCGCTGTGTACAACCCAACTGATATTTTAGAATTTAGAATAGATAACGAATGGCGTACACAACACAAAAATGCACTTAGAAACGGCAGTGACAACGCGTTATTTACCCAACTAACGCTTAAAATAACCCCGCCACAGTTGAGTAATTTATTTATCACCTTAGCGGCAGATAACTTATGGGATGAGTCGTTTGAAGAAATACCAGGTACACCAGGGCGAGGTGAGCAATATACGTTAAGCGCAACGTATAGTTGGTAGAATTGAATAAATATTTAGCAAAAAATAAACGGCATACTAAATATTAAGAGCTTTGATTACTCAGCTTATATTTCAGCTTATATTGAACCAGAACGACATTGTCTTTTTCTTAGCTCATTATCAATTTGTAAAGGGCGACTAAGCTCATCTGTAAGAACCTGCGAAACAACCGTACCGGTTTCAACTTCTTGTATCCAGATTGATATTTTATCCCCTTCCCTTTTTCTATTTAGCATGTAGCTTTTATTAGAATCTAAATTAACGTTAAAATTAACAAAAGCTTCTTTTTGACTATTTAAAACATCAGGGTTTGAAACACTCGCCTTTACCCATAAATCATGCTCACCACTGATATACTGCTTTGGTTCAGCCCATTGTGTAGGTTTTTTGTTAAAGCACATCAAGTGGACATATTCTAGATCTACTCCCTGCTCTCTTTTAAAGTTTTCGAGTCTAAAGTGGTCTTCTTTAATATCGGTTTTAATGGGTAAGTTTGAACAACCTAATAAAGTCACACCTAATGTAAATACTGTAAGTAAATTTTTCATTTTTCTTTCCTTTTAAAAATTAAGATTGAACGAAATCACCTATAAATGAGATTTATAAAAAGTATCTTACAATTTCCTATATTAGCAACAAAATTAAATATGTCTAATATTTCGCCATCAAATAAATTAACGACTGCTTTTAATAACCTTGTGAAGATTTTTATTAATAATATATTGTAAATAGATGTGTATTAAAAACGAGGATTAAGTTAGCTCTTCAAGCTCTGTAATAAGTGCTAAAGCTTGTGCATTTGTTGACCCGCACACATCAAGCGTGGCGCTAAAATCACTGCATACTTTAGGTCGGCTTGAATCACCAAATAACTTGCATAAATTACGTTCATCTAGCTGAATACAACGCTCTCCGGCTTTTTTACCATTTGGCATACCTGGAATAGGCGAACTAATACTTGGCGCAATACAGCATGCGCCGCAGCCTAGCCTGCAATTCATCGATTCGGTTTTCATAATTTCCTCGGTATAAAAAACACTTACTTTAATTTCTTTTTAGGAACTTAATTAGTCGCATAGTGAGTTGTAACACACACATGTAATGCTTTGTTACATCTTAAAACAGCTTGTAAACACTTTATTGCGTATTATTGCTCTGTCACCACCAATTATGAAGGAATGCCTTGTGGCTACTACAAAACAAATAATACTCCCAATCGCTGTTTTAGCAGGCGGTATTGCTTTAGCTTTCGCCTTTATGGCAATGAAAAAACCACCCGAAGAAAAGCCAGAGCAAGATTTACGTCCTTTAGTAGCAACACAAAGCGTACTTTTAGATTCTATAACGCTCGATGTTAAATCGTACGGCATTGTTAAACCAAAGTATCGTACCGAGCTAATAGCACAAGTTAGCGGGCAAGTTATTTCGGTATCAGATCAATTTGTTGAAGGCGCGTTTGTAAAGCAAGGCGATATTTTAGCACGAATTGATGCAAATGATTACGAGGCAGACTTTATTGAAGCGCAAGCGGGTTTAGCACAAGCAAGCTCAGCACTTGAAATAGAACGCGCACAAGCACATGTAGCAAAAGCTGAGTGGGAGCGCATTAAGTCAGACTCAAGCGACGCTATTGCATCAGAACTTTATTTACGAAAACCACAGTTGGCCGAAAAATTAGCGCGTTACCGCTCTGCTCAAGCAAGTGTTAAGCGTGCTAGCCGCAATCTTGAACGTACTTATATTAAAGCCCCTTATGATGCCATTATTAATGAGCGCACAATTAGCTTGGGGTCAGTAGTAAACCCAGGTAACAGTTTTGGCGCACTAAGCGCAACCTCAGTTGCAGAGGTACGTTTACCGGTTGCCGATCAAGAACTGCAATATTTAAAAAATGGCGGCGTAGGTTCAAACGTTACATTTAACGCAGAATACGCGGGTAAGCAAACAATGTGGCAAGCCAAAGTAATTCGCACCGAAGGTGTGGTTGATCAAACAAGCCGTATGAGCTACTTGGTAGCACAACTTGCAACACCTTATGGTGACAAAACACGCCCACTTCGTTTTGGTTCGTACATTAACGCTACCATTGAAGGTCGCCCGCTTGATAACGCAATTATTGTTGCGCACCACTTAGTTAAAGATAATAAAATTGTAATTTTAAATGACGATTTAACATTGTCGTTTAAAACCCTCAATATTATACGCGAACAAAACGGCATGATTATAGCCAGCCAAGGGTTAAAGAATGGCGAGCAAATTGTTACCTCAGCGCTTGAATACCCAACTGAAGGTATGGCAGTAAAAATTGAAGATATTGCGCCTGATAAAACTGATGTAACTCAACTTGCGCTGAAAGAGGAATAATCATGAACACTCGTGAAACAGGGTTAATAGCATGGTTTGCCCGAAATCCCGTTGCTGCCAACCTACTAATGATATTTATATTAGTAGGCGGTATTTTAATGGCGATGACCATTCGCAAACAAATGTTCCCACAGTTTGAAAGCAACTGGATAAGCGTACAAGCAGTTTACCCAGGTGCAGCCCCGCAAGAGGTTGAAGAAGGCATAACCATAAAAGTTGAAGAAAACCTCGAAGGTATTGAAGGCATTAAACGCCTAATTACGTACTCTAACCGTGGTTTTTCACAAGCGTGGATTGAAATAGAAGAGCAATACAATCCACAAGAAGTACTTGATGAAATTAAAGTACAAGTTGATTCAATAAACACCTTTCCTGCGGGAATGGAGCGCCCTGTTGTGCGCCGCGATAAGTTTGAGCAAGAGGTAATGATACTCGCGCTTTACGGCGACATGAGTAACTACCAGTTAAAAGAGCTTGGCAACGATATAAAAGACGAGTTACAAGCACTGCCTCACGTTAACCTTGTTAATTTTAACGGCGGCTTAGAATACGAAATTGGTATAGAAGTCAGCCCAGATAAACTGCGCGAATATGGCTTAACATTTAGAGATATTGCAGGCGCGGTGCAAAACTTTTCGGCAAATATGTCTGCGGGGCAAATACGCTCTGAAAATGGTTATATTTCGATGCGTGTTGAAAAACAAGCCTACCGTGGTTTTGAGTTTGAAAAACTGCCACTTATTACCCTTGCTGATGGCGCACAAATTTATTTAGGCGATGTAGCAACTATTAATGATGGCTTTGAAGAAGGTCTACAATATTCAAAATACAATGGTAAAAACTCACTCTCGTTTGAAGTAAACGCATCAAAAGATCAAGACATTACCGATGTAGCAAAAGTACTTAAAAGCTACATGGCAACTAAAGAGCCACTTTTACCTGCAGGCGTTAAGCTCTCTCCTATTGTTGATTTAACTTACTACCTTGAAGGTCGACTCGATATGATGGTCGATAACATGATTTGGGGTGGCTTGTTAGTAATGATAGTGCTGGCACTATTTTTACCGCTACGCTTAGCATTTTGGGTAATGATGGGCTTACCGGTGTCTTTTCTGGGCGCCTTTTTGTTTATGCCTATTGGCTTTTTAGATGTAACAATTAACCTAGCCTCTCTTTTTGCCTTTATACTTGTACTCGGGATTGTTGTTGATGACGCCATAGTTGTGGGCGAGTCAGCCAGTGCCGAAATAGAAAAATACGGCCACACACTTGATAACGTAGTACGCGGTGTTAAACGTGTTGCGATGCCAGCGACCTTTGGTGTACTAACGACTATTGCGGCATTTTTACCACAAACACTCGCAACCGGCCCTGGTGCTGCTTTTTCTAAAGCCATTGGTGGCGTTATTATTTTATGTTTGATTTTTTCACTCATTGAATCAAAACTAATTTTACCTGCGCATATTGCAGCAATGAACCCGCGTAAACCAAACCCTAAAAATCTATTACATCGCTTACGTATGGTGATTGATAGCAGTTTAAAAAGCTTTGTAAATAACTACTACCTTCCTTTTGTTAGCCGCTGTATTCACTACCGCTATACCGTAATTGTTGGCTTTATGTGTTTGCTTATTGTAAGCGCAGGTATGTTTGCAGGTGGTTTAGTTAAGTTTGTACCAAACCCTAAAATACCGCACGACTTTCCACGTATTGATATAGAAATGAACCTTGCCTCATCTGAGCAAGCAACACTTGAAACCGCACGTAAAATAGAAAGCGTGTTGTTAAAGGTCGATCAGCAACTACAAGAGCAATACGGTAAACCGATGATCCGCGATTTATCGGTAAGTCTGCGCGGACGAACGCAAGCAAATATTATGGCCATTTTGGTAGAGCCTGATTTACGCCCTATCGACACCTTTGCCCTAAGTGCATTATGGCGTGAGCAAATGCCCGCTCTACCCGGCATTAAAACCATGACCATTCAAGACAGTATAATGAATGGCGGTCGAGATGATGGCGACGTTAGCTTTAAACTTGAAGGCAAAAATGCTAACGAGCTAAAAGAAGTAGCAGGTAAATTAAAAGCCAAATTACAAACAATGGAAGGCGTTG
Source organism: Pseudoalteromonas sp. APC 3691 (assembly GCF_030408135.1). Taxonomy (NCBI): domain Bacteria; kingdom Pseudomonadati; phylum Pseudomonadota; class Gammaproteobacteria; order Alteromonadales; family Pseudoalteromonadaceae; genus Pseudoalteromonas; species Pseudoalteromonas sp. APC 3691. Next base: position 16,083 of record NZ_JASDCB010000023.1, read on the forward strand.
GCGACGTAAACGATTCAATGCAAAGCGCTACCGACGAAGTGCAACTTGATTTAAAACCACTCGCTTACAGCATGGGTTTAACGCTTGCTGATGTAGCGTCGCAAGTTAGCTTTAGTTACTACGGCTTAGAAGCGCAGCGAATATTGCGTGAAGGCGAAGAAATTAAAGTCATGATCCGCTACCCAGAAGACGAACGCAACTCAATTAGCGACATAGCTAGTGTGCGTATAATTACGCCTACTGGCGCTGAAGTACCACTTAGCGAAATAGCCGAAGTTAAGCTGGTTGACGGTGTAAACCGTATTCGCCGCGAAAACTCTAAACGTACTGTAAACGTATGGGCTGCGGTAAATACCGACAAAGCCGAACCATTTGCGATTGCAGAAGAAATTCGTGATGAATACTTACCAACATTACTTAAAAGCTACCCTGGCGTTACAAGTGATGTAGCAGGGCGCATTCAAGAAGAGATGGATAGCGCTTCAGAGCAGCTTCGTGACTTTGGTATATCAATGATGATTATATTTGCCTTGTTAGCGATTCCGCTTCGCTCTTACTCGCAGCCACTTATTATAATGTCGGTTATTCCGTTTGGTGTAGTGGGCGCGATGTTTGGCCATATGATTTTAGGTATGACTATGAGCAGCTTATCTATGTTTGGCATTATTGCGGTAGCGGGTGTGGTCGTAAATGACTCCCTCGTTATGGTTGATTTTGTAAACAAAGCCCGCGCCGAAGGTGTTGCAATTAAAGATGCAGTAGTACAAGCCGGTGCTCGTCGCTTTAGGGCAATACTACTCACCTCAATCACTACCTTTATTGGTGTAATGCCAATTATTTTTGAAACGAGTCTACAAGCTAAAATTGTTATCCCAATGGCTGTATCACTTGCTTTTGGTGTGTTATTTGCCACAGTAATTACACTGATACTTATACCGTGCCAGTATGTTGCACTAGAAGATGCTAAACGATTAGTACGTAAAATGCGTGGCAAGCCGCCCCTAGTAGATGCCCAACCAGCGCCTACAAATAGCTAAATTAAGTAACATCCCAACCAAAAAAGCTCGGCATATTATATGCCGAGCTTTTTATTTTTAGCTTAAAAATAATATTCACCTATTTGCTAACAATACTTCTATTACTTATTTTTTAACACGCAGGATTAATTAACAGTCCTAATAATTGAGAGAAATATTGCTCGTTTTTTATCCCTAATACGTTATGGTATTTAAATAATAAATAGACATAATAAAATTAAGGAACAGCCATGAATACATCTCCCTCTGATCACATTCCTCAAGAAGCCTTTGATTGGTATGACGAATACGCCCACGGTTTAATGGACCGACGTACTTTTATGAAAAAACTCGGTGGCCTTGCTGCTCTTGGCTTTTCGATGGCTGTACTTACATCAGCATTATTACCTAACTATGCACTTGCTGAACAAGTATCGTTTAATGACGATGATATTAAAGCAACATACGAAGAATTTGATTCGCCAGACGGGCACGGTAAAGGCAAAGGTTACTTAGCAACCCCTAAAAACATAGAAGGTAAGCTTCCAGTTGTGCTTGTGGTCCACGAAAACCGTGGATTAAACCCGTACGTAAAAGATGTAGCAAGGCGCTTAGCTAAAGTGGGCTTTATTGCATTTGCACCCGACGCGCTTTTTCCACTGGGTGGCTACCCTGGTAACGATGATGAAGGACGCGCTATGCAAAAAACTATGGACAGAGCTAAAATTCAAAACGATTTTGTAGCTGCTGCGCACTTTTTAAAATCGCATGCTAACAGTAGCGGTAAGTTAGGCGCTGTCGGTTTTTGTTTTGGTGGCTACATTGTTAATTACTTAGCGGCAGTAGATAGCAACTTACTCAGTGCCGGCGTACCTTTTTACGGCACTCCTGCCAGTGAAAGTTTACGTAAAAATATTAAAGCGCCGCTAATGATTCAATTAGGCGAACTGGATAAACGTGTAAACGCGTCGTGGCCACAGTACGAACAAGATTTAAAAGCTAATAATGTTGAATACACTATGCATATGTATAAAGGGGCAAATCATGGTTTTCATAACGACTCTACAGGTAGATATGATAAAGACAATGCCGAGCTTGCATGGCAACGTACCGTTGAGTTTTTTAATAAAAAGCTAAGTTAACGAATACGATAAATGCCACCAGCTCTAAGCCAGTGGCATTATTAAGTAGACTAATTAGCTCAGAGTGCTTTTATCAATAATTCCTTTATTTACCAACTGCTGCAAAATAGCTTGGGATTTTGCTCTGCATGCATCACGTAGTAAACGCACCGCCGGGGTTATTGACTGCCTACTTGGGCAAATAAGCCAAAGTTCACCATTAACATGTTGATAATCTTGCATTACAGTAATCACCCTGCCATTGAGTAAATCATCAGCTATATCAAGGGCTGATTTTACAGCCAAGCCTTTACCCGCAACGCACCAGCGCCTTACTAAATCGCCATCGTTTGAGGCGCGCCTACCGTCCATTTTAACTTTATATTTTGACTCACCATCGGTGAATTCCCACGTATTATTTATAATATCCTGCAACTGATAAAACAAACCTTGATGCGATGCTAAATCATCAGGATGCACGGGAGCCCCATTTCGTAAGAGGTATTCGTCAGTTGCACATAACAAGCGCGGTACGTTACAAATTTTGAAACCATAAACGCTAGCATCATTAGGCGAGCCATAACGAAGCGCTATATCAACTGAGTCACGGTAAAAGTCGATATTACTATCACTTATATGCGTTCTTAAACTTAGCTTTGGATAAGTGTCCATAAGTTCATCAATCCATGGGATCACTAAGTTACGCCCTAAGTCAGATGAAAGGGCAACACGCAATTCGCCTTCTATTTCGTCGTGCTCACCTTTAAGGTTTTGCTTTGCAAGCTCAAGTACTGCCAAAGCCTGCTCACATTGTGGTATGTAGCGCTCCCCAGCAGCCGATAGCCTCAAATGACGTGTTGTACGAACAAACAGTTCACTACCAAGGGCTGACTCAACACGTTTAATAGCAGCGCTTGCTGTGGCTGTACGCATATCTAACTTAGCAGCTGCGAGCGTAATACTTCTAAACTCAGCGACTTTTAAAATAAGTTTTAAATCTTCTATGTTCATGTTATCTATTTATATTTGATAATGATTCAACAATTATGCGGTTTATCTATGTTAAAGCAAGGTCTATTATATCTATCAGCTCGCCAAAGCATGGCTTGCACCTTATATGTAAACAAACTAGGACATTTATTATGAAAGCCATTGGTTATAAAAAATCTCTTCCTATTACTAACCCTGAATCGTTAATTGATGTTGAATTACCACAGCCAGTTGCAACAGGTCGCGATTTACTTATAAAAGTTAAAGCTATTGCAGTTAACCCAGTAGATTACAAAGTGCGTGCATCTATGCCCCCTGCTGAGGGTGAAGTAAAAGTTATTGGTTGGGATGCCGTTGGTGAAGTTGTTGCAATCGGCGATGCTGTAACGGCATTTAAACTCGGTGATGCGGTTTATTACGCTGGTGATATTACTCGCCCAGGTAGTAATGCAGAATTTCAATTAGTGGATGAGCGCATTGTAGGATTTAAACCGCAGAGCTTAAACGATGCTGAAGCTGCTGCATTACCCCTTACCGCAATAACAGCGTACGAATTATTATTTGAGCATTTAAACATTGTAAAACAAGCTGCTGATGCAACAACAAAATCAGACGAAGTTATTTTAGTAACAGGTGCCGCAGGCGGCGTTGGCTCTATTTTTATTCAAATTGCTAAAGCGATTACTGGCGCAACGGTGATTGCCACTGCATCGCGCGAAAGCTCACAAGCATGGGTTAAAAAACTAGGTGCTGATTATGTTGTTGATCATACAAAACCATTACCCGCTCAAATTGACGCATTAAACATTGGCTCGGTAACACATGTAGCAAGCCTGCACAGTACTGATACTTACTTAGAAGCATATACAGACGTACTTGCACCATTTGGTAAAATTGCAATGATTGACGATCCTGAGTCACTCGATGTAAGTAAATTAAAAATGAAGAGTTTATCTCTACATTGGGAATTTATGTTTGCCCGCTCAATGTTTAACGCCAAAGATTTAATTGAGCAAAGTAAGTTATTAAATCATGTTGCCGATTTGATTGACCAAGGCTACATTCAAACAACGATTGGTAAAAATTTAGGCATTATAAATGCGGCTAACCTGCGTATTGCACACGCAGAACTTGAAGAAGGTCGCTCTATTGGCAAAATAGTATTGGAAGGTTTTTAATTCCATAAATACTAAACACGCGCTGCCTGAATTAATTGAAGGCACCAATGCAATTGGTGTCTTCAGCCAATATTTCGGGGTGGCTATTAGTGTATTTATATTTATTAAAGAAACTATTACCTAATAATATTTGATAATGATTCAACCATATACCTGTTTATCATATTGTAATAACCCACTACTATCCGTACCTAGCTATATTGATAGGCCTTATTTTACGTAGATATCAATTGAATCAAATAAGTAGAGTGATTTAAAAACACGATATTATTTTTGTAATAAATTTTCAAAAGGGTTTGTTTTTACTAAAACTGACTCAACATAGTAAATACTGGTAAAACACCTACTCAATGGAGAAACTAATGACTCACCCTATTATTAATGACTTAGAAAAGCGTTACACAGCAAAACGTTACGATGCAACCAAACGTGTATCTCAAGACGATTTAGCCGTTATTTACGAAGCTATGCGCCTATCTCCATCATCTATTAACTCGCAGCCTTGGAAATTCATCGTAATTGAATCAGATGAGGCTAAAGAGCGTATGCATAGTACATTTGCTAATAAATTTGCGTTTAACCTGCCACATATTAAAACAGCTTCGCATATAATATTGTTCGCTCACAATCCTAAATATACCCGCGATGACTACGCACAAGTTATTGATGCAGATATTAAAAATGGCCGTACTAAAGCAGAAAATCGCGAACAAGCTTTTGGTGCTTATGCGTTTGTTGATATGAATACTGATGAGCAAGGCGTTAATGAAGAGTGGACTAAAGCACAAACTTACATTGCACTGGGTAACACTATGCATGCCGCTGCACGTTTAGGCATTGATTCAACCCCAATGGAAGGCGTAGATGCCGAGCTGATTGGCGAAGTCTTTGAAAAAGAACTTGATGGTTACGTATGCGACGTCGCATTAGTACTTGGCTATCATGATAGCGCTGAAGATTATAATGCTAAATTACCTAAATCTCGCTTAGCAAAAGAGCAAGTTATTCAGGTTTTATAAGTAATACGTTATAAACTTAAATGATAACAATATTAAAAAACCACTTATTTAAATAAGTGGTTTTTTTGCTTTAAAGCAGTTTAACTTACTTTGCGCTGTGCAGCCTGAATGTATTGCACTAAATCTTCAATAGAAACCACGGTCATATTATGTTTATTAGCATAATCACTCACCTCAGGTAAGCGCGCCATTGAACCATCAGGATTTGTTAGTTCGCAAATTACGCCAAATGGTTTTAAGCCGGCAAGTTGCATTAAGTCAACGGATGCTTCGGTATGACCGCGACGCACTAATACGCCACCCGTTTGTGCTTTTAAACCAAATACATGGCCAGGGCGCGATAAATCGCTTGGTTTTGCATTATCGGCTGTCGCTGCTTTTATAGTAGTTACTCTATCAGCAGCTGACACGCCCGTTGTAACGCCATGCTTAGCTTCAATAGTGACTGTATAAGCGGTATTATTTTGACTGGTGTTGTGGGTTACCATTTGCGGTAAGTCGAGCTGGTTAATACGCTCCTCTCCCATGCATAAACAAACAATGCCGCTGCCTTCGCGGATCATTTCGGCCATTTGAGAAGTCGTTAAGTGCTCAGCTGAAAATACAAAGTCGCCTTCATTTTCACGGTTTTCATCATCAACAACAAGTACGCCTTGCCCTTGCTGTAGTGCAATAATTGCGCTTTGTACGCGGGTATGGCTTTCGCCGAATTGAGTAAGTAAAGACTGAATCATCATTATATTCCAAATAAAAAATAATAGATTCAGGACTGTGAAAGGATCAGTAATTTATCGCCTAAAATTTAAAGCGAACACCACCAAAATAGCTTAGATAAAATAACAAAAAGCACGCAGCAAAATGCAGCGCACACTGTTATACCAATAACATTAAATTAGTAACTAATTATAGCGCTAAGAAAATAGTTCACTTAATGCGATACAACGATCATGTTTTTAACAAAATTGGTTTTAGTATAATAAGCCATATTCTCTTTCATCCGGACTGTAACCGTCGGCTCTGGCATCTCACCAGATCTGCTTGACCTTTACTTAACCTAATTACTGTAAAAATAAGTTAAATAAAGCGCTCGCGGGCTCATTTAAGTTACAAATAACATTAAACATACCGCCGGTGGGGAATTTCACCCCGCCCTGAGAATTTACAGTAAGCGTTAGCACTTACTGCAAGCCTATTATACGCTTGTATTTATTTGTTTTTCAAAACTAAACACAATAAAAACTACGAAAGTTGAATATTTAACGATGCGCACTCCACAATACCTTCGTTTATATCTGCAACCAGCGTACAGGTAGCACCATTGACCAAATTTAAGTTAGGTTGAACGTGCCCTACATCTGCATCAAAAATCACAGGAAATAAACACCCACCTAACGCTACATCTAACGCATGGCGATAGTCAAAGGCATCGTAATGACTTTGTGTTATTTCACTTCGCCCTAAAACCAAGCCATTGATGTCATCAAATATACCGGCTAATTTTAATGATAGTAAAAATCGTGCAACGGTTGTGGGTGTAAGCTCTGAGTTTTCGAGGTATAAAATGAGCCCTTCGGTCGCACTGTCCTTTTTAAACTCATGCAGCGCTAAAAATGGCGAGTCGAGCAATAAACCTACGGTATCTAAACACCCACCAAATAAGCGACCAGACATTTCTATGGTACGTTTATCTGTGTAGTTTAAACATTGCCAGTTTGTAGGCTCACTCGGGCTGAGTAATTCGTTCGGGTTTTGCGCGTAATTAGGCTTATTTTTTTGGTATAAAGAAGAAGGACCTTGCTCAAATTTACTACCGGCTTCGTAGGTCAGAGTTTCAAATATTTGTAGGCTATACGGATTTTTTTCATTAGGATGCAGCTGCATAAGGTTAGCACTGTGCAGGGTCGCCCATTGGCACTTAGCCGTTAATGCACAGGCAATAGTACTCACATCAGAAAAGCCAACTAACCATTTAGGCTTTGCTTGTTTAATGGCATTAAAATCAAGCAGTGGCAGTATTTCCATTGCCAGCTCACCACCCATTGGCGGCATAATTGCATCAATTTCTTCATCTAATAAAAAGCCCATTAATTGCTGAGCATGTGCTTTAGCATTAAGCTGTTCACGCGGTTTGTTTTGACGTAAAAACTCGCCTTCAACAACATCATACCCTCGATTTTTTAATCCATTTATAACAATGTCTAATCGTGCATGGAACTTTTCTTTAAGACCTGCTGAAAGTGAGCAAATTGCTATTTTTGATCCTACTTTTAAAGGCGCAGGGTAAAGTATATTAGCCATTGAGTGTTCCTTTTAATGAAGTGATTATGTACCTATATCATCATGCCTACTCTTTATGCAATATGAACGCCCTTATCAGTATGGTAATTTATTTAAGGCATAAAAAAACCGATGTAAATACATCGGTTTTTATTTAAAACGTTAAAGTGAGTTATGCGTTAAAGATACTCAACTTCAATGATTTCGTACTCAACGATACCTTTTGGCGTTTGAATAGACACTGCGTCGTCCATTTGTTTACCAATTAAGCCACGTGCAATCGGTGAATTAACAGAAATTAAGTTGTTTTTAATATCTGCTTCATCATCGCCTACGATACGGTATTTTACTTCTGCATCAGTATCTACATTTACTATAGTTACTGTTGTGCCAAAAATAACTTTGCCCGTATTTGGCATTTTAGTTACATCGATAATTTGAACATTTGAAAGCTTTGCTTCAATTTCTTGAATACGACCTTCACAAAAACCCTGTTGCTCACGCGCAGCGTGGTACTCAGCGTTTTCTTTTAAGTCACCATGTTCACGTGCAACCGCAATATCACTTACGATTTTAGGACGGGTAACTGTTTTTAATTCGTTAAGCTCTTTGCGCAGTAAATCTGCGCCACGAACTGTCATCGGAATTGATTGCATACTTTTCTCACTTAACACCAAGGCCCTAGTTGGCCTTGGCACATTTCCTTAGTTCAATCGCAGGTGTAGCTCTTGAACTGACGTTACTTTACTACGGTCATCTGCTTTGTTAGCAGTACAGTTAGCAAAAGCTGCGTTCAAGGTTGTCGTATAGTTGGTTTTATTTTGCAATGCACCACGACGTAACACCTTCGAATCTTCGATCGCTTGGCGACCTTCGGTGGTATTAACAATATAGCTGTACTCTTTATTCTTGATATAATCAAGAATATGCGGTCGGCCTTCATATACTTTGTTTACACGTCGTACTTCAATGCCAGCTTCTTCAAGAGCTTGTGCCGTGCCACCTGTTGCGTCAAGTTCAAAACCTAAGTCGGTCATAATCTTGGCTAATTCAACAATGCGTGGCTTATCGCTATTACGAACAGATAATAACGCGCGACCACCGCGTGGTAAAGTGTTGCTTGCACCTAATTGTGCTTTTGCGAATGCTTCGGCGAAAGTATCACCAACACCCATCACTTCACCCGTTGAGCGCATCTCAGGGCCACGAATTGGATCCACACCCTGAAACTTAGCAAATGGTAAAACAACTTCTTTAACGCTGTAATAAGGAGGGATCACTTCTTTAGTAATACCTTGGCTTGCCAAAGACTGACCCGCCATACAACGAGCCGCCACTTTTGCAAGCGCTACACCGGTTGCTTTTGATACAAACGGTACAGTACGTGCGGCACGCGGGTTAACTTCAATTAAGTACACTTTGCCATCTTTTACAGCAAACTGTGTATTCATTAAGCCAACAACACCAAGCTCAAGCGCCATATCGGTTACTTGCTTGCGCATTACATCTTGCACTTCTTGCGATAAAGAATGTGCTGGTAATGAACATGCTGAGTCACCAGAGTGAACACCGGCTTGCTCAATGTGCTCCATGATACCGCCAATAATTACTTGCTCGCCGTCGCAAATTGCGTCAACGTCAACTTCAATTGCGTTATCTAAGAAACGGTCAAGTAATACAGGTGCTTCGTTTGATGCAGATACAGCTTCGGTCATGTAGCGACGTAAATCGTCTTCATCATATACAATTTCCATTGCACGACCACCTAGTACATACGACGGACGTACAACGAGTGGGAAACCAATTTCAACTGATTTAAGTAGTGCTTCTTCAGTTGAAGTTACTGTTGCATTTTCTGGCTGAAGTAAGTTCAGGCGCTCAACAAGTTGTTGGAAACGTTCGCGATCTTCTGCACGGTCAATCGCATCAGGTGAGGTACCTATTACTGGCACGCCATTCGCTTCAAGCTCACGTGCTAATTTAAGTGGTGTTTGACCACCGTACTGCACGATAACGCCTTTTGGCTTTTCAACACGTACGATTTCAAGTACGTCTTCAAGTGTAATTGGCTCAAAGTATAGTCTATCAGATGTATCGTAATCGGTAGAAACCGTCTCAGGGTTACAGTTAACCATAATGGTTTCATAGCCGTCTTCGCGAAGCGCAAGCGAGGCATGTACACAACAGTAATCAAATTCAATACCTTGGCCGATACGGTTAGGACCGCCACCAATAACCATGATTTTGTCTTTATCTGTTGGGTTTGCTTCACACTCTTCATCGTAAGATGAGTACATGTAAGCTGTGTCTGAGCTAAATTCTGCGGCGCACGTATCAACACGCTTGTATACTGGCACGATGTTTAATAGGTGACGTTTTTTACGAATTTCAGCTTCAGATACACCAGCAATTTCAGCTATACGTGGATCTGCGAAACCTTTGCGTTTAAGTTTACGTAGGAAGTCGGCATTTAAACCAGCCATACCTACTTCACCAATTTTTGCTTCGTCTTTTAAAATATCTTCTATTTGTACTAAGAACCAGCGATTAACTTTAGTCAGCTCGTAAACATCATCAACGCTCATACCATGGCGCATTGCATCGGCAATGTACCAGATACGCTCAGCACCTGGCTCGCGTAATTCGCGGATGATTTTTTCTTTCGCTTTAGGGTCATCAAGTGCAACTATTGGGTTAAAACCTGTTGCGCCCACTTCAAGACCACGTAATGCTTTGTGTAATGATTCTTGTTGGTTACGACCAATCGCCATTACTTCGCCAACCGATTTCATTTGCGTAGTTAAGCGGTCGTTAGCACCGGCAAATTTTTCAAAGTTAAAGCGAGGAATTTTTGTTACAACGTAATCGATTGAAGGCTCAAAAGACGCTGGAGTTTTACCGCCAGTAATATCGTTTTGAAGCTCGTCAAGCGTGTAACCTACTGCTAGCTTTGCAGCAATTTTAGCAATTGGGAAACCCGTTGCTTTTGATGCAAGTGCAGATGAACGTGATACGCGTGGGTTCATCTCAATGATAACCATACGGCCATCTTCAGGATTAATGCCAAACTGCACGTTAGAACCGCCAGTTTCTACACCAATTTCACGTAATACCGCCATAGAGGCGTTACGCATAATTTGGTATTCTTTGTCGGTTAGCGTTTGCGCTGGTGCAACGGTGATTGAATCGCCAGTGTGAACACCCATAGGGTCAAAGTTTTCAATGGTACAAACAATAATACAGTTATCGTTTTTATCACGTACAACTTCTGTTTCGTACTCTTTCCAACCAATCAGTGATTCATCAATCAATAATTCGTTTGTTGGCGATAAGTCTAAACCGCGCTCACAAATTTCTTCAAACTCTTCCATGTTGTAAGCAACACCGCCACCGGTGCCACCCATGGTGAAAGAAGGACGAATGATACATGGTAAGCCAATTCGGCTCATTGTATCTTTAGCTTCTTCCATTGAGTGAGCAATTTCAGCACGAGGACATTCAAGGCCAATGTTTTTCATTGCTACGTCAAAGCGTTCACGGTTTTCTGCTTTGTCGATTGCATCCGCCGTTGCGCCAATTAGCTCAACGCCGTGCTTAGCCAATACACCGTGCTTGTCTAAATCAAGTGCACAGTTTAATGCTGTTTGACCACCCATTGTAGGCAGTACTGCATCTGGCTTTTCTTTTTCAATAATTTTTTCTACCACTTCCCAGTGAATTGGTTCGATGTAGGTAGCATCGGCCATTTCAGGATCGGTCATGATAGTTGCAGGGTTTGAGTTAACTAATATAACTCTATAGCCTTCTTCTCTAAGTGCTTTACACGCTTGAGCACCAGAGTAGTCAAATTCACAAGCTTGACCAATTACAATTGGGCCTGCGCCTAAGATAAGAATGCTTTTTATGTCGGTACGTTTTGGCATTATTACTCCAGTTAAATTAGTGTTTACGCGCTTGCATCAAATCGATGAAGTGGTCAAATAATGGTGCTGCATCGTGTGGACCTGGACTTGCTTCAGGGTGACCCTGGAAGCTAAACGCAGGCTTATCAGTACGATGAATACCTTGAAGCGTTCCATCAAATAACGATTTATGCGTGGCACGAAGCGTACTTGGTAGGCTTGATTCTTGAGCTGCAAAACCATGGTTTTGAGCTGTGATCATAACTACATTACGGTCTAGGTCTTTAACTGGGTGGTTACCACCGTGGTGACCAAATTTCATTTTTTCTGTTTTAGCACCTGAGGCAAGGGCTAATAACTGATGACCTAAACAGATACCAAAAATAGGTGTGTCGGTTTCTAAAAAGGCTTGAATGGCTTCAATAGCGTAAGTACATGGCTCAGGATCACCAGGGCCATTAGATAGGAAGATACCATCAGGGTTTAAAGCAAGTACGTCAGCGGCAGAAGTTTGCGCTGGTACTACTGTAAGTTTACAACCACGGTCTACAAGCATACGTAAAATATTACGTTTTACACCGAAGTCGTAGGCAACAACATGAAACTTTTCATCAGCAGCGTCAAGGGTTTTAAATCCTTCACCTAATGTCCAGCTTGATTCGCGCCACTCAAAATTTTCCTTGGTTGAGACAACTTTTGCTAAATCCATACCTTTTAAGCCTGGGAAGGCTTGCGCGGCTTGTAACGCTTTATTTTCGTCTAGCTCGTCACCGGCAACAATACACCCGTTTTGTGCGCCTTTATCACGCAAAATTCGAGTTAGCTTTCTGGTGTCGATGTCCGCAATACCTAAAATATTACGTTCTTTTAAGTAATCATCTAACGATTGCTCGTTACGAAAGTTACTTGCTAGCAGTGGCAAATCACGGATCACTAGGCCTTTAGCCCAAATTTGATTCGCTTCTTCGTCTTCGCTGTTGGTACCCGTATTACCGATATGTGGGTACGTCAAAGTTACGATTTGTTCCGCGTATGATGGATCAGTCAAAATTTCTTGATAACCAGTCATAGACGTATTGAATACCACTTCACCGACTGACATGCCGTCAGCGCCGATTGCAGTACCGCGAAACACTGTGCCGTCTTCTAGGACTAACAGAGCGGATTTAGTCAAGTTAAACCTCCTAACAGTAAAAAACGGGAGTAAGCAATTGCTTAACACCCCGCCAATACCCAGAGGGATCGTCAAAACCAGATTTTTGTGGGCTTAAATTGTTTTACGCAGTCTTAAATGATGCAGATGTAAAGCATTCAACCTTCAATCATTTTTCTTGCCTAAAACTATTTTCATTCCCACTGAAACCCTGGATTTACTAGCCACTTGGGTATAATTGGAAACACGCATTTAGTAATTTTTGGCAAATTGGCTGCATATTACATGAAGTTGCTATTTAGGTCTAACATTATTTGGTTAATTGTTACAAATAAGTCACTGTAGGTAAAATTAGACCCAAACAGTTAAAATAGTAACTAAACTACTTAAGATCTAGCACATCTTGCATATCATAAAGTCCAGCAGGTTTGTTTTTCAACCAGCTTGCAGCCCTTATAGCACCTAGAGCGAACGTCATTCTCGAACTTGCTTTATGTGTTAATTCAAGCCTTTCGCCCATTGTAGCGAAGTATGCGGTATGTTCACCTACTATATCGCCACCTCTTAGGACAGAATAACCAATCTCATTTTGAGATTTCGCTGTTTCTACTTGGCTTCGGTCATATACCGCAACCTCGTCGTGATCCCAGCCTTTTGCCTCTGCGATTGACTCACCTATTGCCAGTGCAGTACCCGATGGTGCATCTATTTTATGACGGTGATGCGCTTCAAATATTTCGATATCTAAATCGTCACCAAACTTAGTCGCTGCAGTTTGCACAAGGTTAAGTAATACATTGACACCTACGCTGTAATTTCGCGCAAATACAATAGGGATATGTTTAGCGGCATTGTGTAATAGCGCCATATCATCATTTGTTAAACCTGTTGTGCCAATTACCATAGGAATTTTTTGTGCAACAGCTGTTTTTAAATGGTTTTTCATACCCGCTGGCAGCGTAAAGTCGATTAAAACATCTACATTATCTATTGTACTTTCGTCGCTAAAGCTAACACTGTTATCGGCTGCGCTATTTACTTGATTTACATTAATGCCTAATAGCGATGAACCACTACGAACATATGCGCCTGTAAGTTGTGTTTGCTCTTTAATTGTCACGGCTTCTAATAGGGCTAAGCCCATTCTGCCGTTAGCACCAAAAACACCTATTCGATTTGTAGTCATGGTTTTTACCTAATTTAATTTGAATCCGTTTATTAGCCATATATCCGGGCATTACAAAATACGCAGGTGGGTATTTTTATGCAGTTGGATAAATATTAATCGCTGAAAATCGCGTTGCTTTATAGATATTATCTAAAAGTCATGCAATAGTCAGGTGACCTTTTAATTTAATAATAATAACAATACCAGTTTACTTTAGCCATCTATACATTTAAACTTCTCTTTCGCGTCGATTTGGTCTTTGGCTTGCGGACGCTGCGGCTAACAACTTTTTAAAATAAAAAGTTGTACTGCTAAATTCAGCTAAAAGAGGAGTTTTGGCTGTGATAAATTTTACTGGTTATGAGGATTATGATGCAGCCATCATTTAATAAAAACAAAGCAATACTTTCTTTACTTCCCCTACTTACCTTTGTAGCGATATTTTTAGGCTCAGGTTTGTATTTGCAATCGCAAGGGGTTGATTATGCTTTTTACCAACTACCTGCACCTGTTGCTATATTGCCCGCTATTATGCTTGCGTTTATTTTAAATAAAGGCACGGTAAACCAATGTGTAGAGACCTTTATTAAAGGTGCCGGACACAACAATATTATTACCATGTGTTTAATCTACTTACTTGCAGGTGCTTTTTCGGCTGTGGCAAGTGCAACCGGTGGTGTAGATGCGGTAGTAAATGCAGGCTTATCGCTTATTCCACCTTCGTTATTGCTCCCTGGTTTGTTTTTAATTGCGGCCGTTGTTTCTACTGCAATGGGAACGTCAATGGGAACAATTGGCGCCATTGGCCCTATCGCTTATGCGGTATCAATTAAAACGGGTATAGATCCAGCATTAATGGCCGGTACGATTGTATCTGGCGCTATGTTTGGCGATAACTTATCTATTATTTCAGACACCACTATTGCAGCTACGCGCACGCAAGGTTGTGAAATGAAAGACAAGTTTAAAGAAAATCTTAAAATTGCAGTCCCTGCAGCCATTCTAACAATCGCCCTGTTGTTTTATTTAACACCTGCTGCACAAGTAGTTGAAACTAAAGACTATGACATTTGGTTAGTACTTCCTTATGCCTTTATTTTAGTGTTAGCAGTTGCTGGCTTGAACGTATTTGTAGTGTTGTTTAGCGGTATTATTTTTGCCGCATTAATGGGCTTTACAGGAAGTTACGAAGGCGCAAGCTTTGTAAAAGACATTTACAAAGGCTTTACTGATATGCAGGAAATATTTTTACTTTCTATGTTTATTGGTGGCTTATCTGAATTTATTCGTATCAACGGTGGTCTTGATTACATTGCTCAAAAAATTCAAGCAATTACTAAAATCATTGCAAAATGGCACCGTAAAGTGGCAGATCAATTAGGTATCGCTGCGTTAGTTTTAACAAGTAATGTATGTATTGCTAATAATACAGTGTCTATTATTGTGGCCGGTCCTATTGCTAAAAAGCTAGCAGATGACGGTGAAATAAGCGGTAAACGCTCTGCCAGTTTACTTGATATATTTGCCTGTGTTACACAGGGTTCATTGCCATACGGTGCCCAAGCATTGTTATTAGGTGCTACGTTTAAAATTAGCCCGTGGGAAGTATCTACCTCGTCATACTACTGTTTTATTTTAGCATTTACAGCCATTGCAGTTATTTGCTTACGTCGTAATAAAGCATAATTTAAACACCGATACTATGTTGCAGCTTAATAAGTAAGCTGCAACATATGTTAAAATAATACTCTACATATCAATCACTTTTGCTATAATGCGCGCCTTCGCGTGTCACTAAAATTATAGTTAAATACAGATATGAAATTTAAAAAATTACTTCCTCTCGTTACTTTTACATCAATTGCTTTATCGTCTTCTGCTTTTGCGGCTAATTGGAGCAGCACAGCGCTACATATTAATAATGGCAACCAAAAAAACCCATTCACTGAGCAAGAGTCAAACACCACTGTTTACTCGGTTCAACATGCATCGGGTTACGATTACGGCGATAACTTCTTTTTTATCGATTACAGTAAAGACGATACCGATGATGGTTACCAAGATGCTGATTTTTATGGTGAGTGGTATTCAACGGTAAGCTTATCGGCCATTAGCGGCGAAAAAATTGGCGCAGGCGCATTATTAGATGTGGGCCTTACCGGTGGTATTAACGTTGCTGGCGACGCTAAAGTAATGAAATACTTGCCTGGTGTTAAATTAAGC
The DNA here is from genome assembly GCF_030408135.1 of Pseudoalteromonas sp. APC 3691. Lineage (NCBI taxonomy): Bacteria > Pseudomonadati > Pseudomonadota > Gammaproteobacteria > Alteromonadales > Pseudoalteromonadaceae > Pseudoalteromonas > Pseudoalteromonas sp. APC 3691. Next base: position 32,130 of record NZ_JASDCB010000023.1, read on the forward strand.
TGGGATGTACCTGGGTTTAACTTTTTTCAAACGCTATTCACAGCTTACATTGACGATAGTGAAGGTGTAGCAAAAGGCGGGGCTCCTATTGAAACAAATAGCTGGATGCTTGATGTTGCCTTTGAATACCCTTTCACTATTGGCTCACAAAAATTTAGCTTTAAAGGCCACGCTGAATACATTGCAGAACGTGAAGATGAATTTGGTAACGATGTAGAGGCGTGGATACTCGCACAGCCTATTTTAGTATGGGATATGGGCCACGCTCTTCAAATGAAAGAAAACACACTACTGTTGGGTATGGAATTACAATACTGGCACAATAAACTAGGTACTGAAGTCACTGAGTCAGTGCCACAAATCCATATTGAGTGGACGTTTTAAGCTTTAACGATACTCGTTTTACCCTACATTAATAAGCGAAGCTCTCTTTTAGCTTCGCTTTTTTCATCTTCAAATTAAACAACGTTGAGCATGACAAAGCCTCAATTGAATAGTACTTAATGTTTGGTTACTATAATGAATTATTCTGAGTTTTATATATTAGAGCTCATATTATTTGTCCTTAATTGGAGTAACCAAATGTCGTCGATTAAAGTTATTTGCTTTTCTACTTTATTGTTATTAACAAACAATGCATTAGCGAGCACAACGCAAGATACCTCTTCACTTTCTTATGATGCGCTTTTAAGCAGTTACCAGTACGACTTTAAAGTAAATTACTTTAACATTGAGTCACAAAAACAGTCTCTTAAAATGGCCTATATTTACTTAAAGCCTACCAAATCCGACATGCCTACAGTGACGCTTATGCACGGCAAAAATTTTAATGCAGATTACTGGACTACCACTGCGCAATACCTGCAATCTTTAGGCTACGGCGTATTAATTCCTGATCAAATTGGTTTTGGAAAATCATCTAAACCAACTAATTACCAGTATTCATTTGCGGCTCTTGCTCATCATACTCATGCGTTAATGGACTCACTTAATATAAAAGAGTCAATTGTATTAGGGCACTCTATGGGTGGGATGCTAGCGAGTCGTTTTGCATTAATGTACCCAAACACAACAAGTAAATTAATTTTACTTAACCCTATTGGGCTTGAAAACTACCTGCAGTATGTTGATTACAAAGATACAAATTTTTTCTATAAAAACGAATTTTCAAAAACGCCAGAAGGCGTAAGAAAATACCAACAAAAAAATTACTACGATGGTAAGTGGAATGCCACATATTCAGCCTTAACCGACTTTATAACAGGGCAAATACAAGGCCCGGATAAAGAACAAATGGCATGGGTAAATGCAAAAACATACGATATGATTTTCACTCAACCTGTAATAACCGAATTTAAAGATTTAACTGTACCGGTTAAATTAATTATTGGTACACGCGATAGAACCGGCCCTGGCCGTAACTGGAAAAAAGACGGTGTTGATTACGAGCTTGGTCGATATGATAAATTAGGCAAACACGCTGCAACACTTATCCCTGACGCACAATTATTTGAACTGGATAATTTAGGGCACCTGCCGCACATTGAAGATTTCGAACGCTTTAAAAATGTATTTAAACAAGCACTTGCTGCTGAATAACCACGCTTAAAAACTAAAATAAAACCCCTGTAGGTAAAATACTTACAGGGGTTTTATTTTAATTACGCATTAATACTAAACGTACACTACTTCAAATAGTAAAGCGCTTAACTACAGTGTGCATTGTGGGTTTTTACCCTGTGCTTTAGCAGTGCCTTGCTCGCTAAGTGCTTTACTCATTTGCGCTTGTAAATTTTTAATACGGTTACTTGGCGCTGGGTGAGTAGATAAAAACTCAGGGGTTGTACCGCTGCCCGCTGCACTCATATTTTCCCAAAGTGTAACCGACTCTTGTGGATTAAAACCCGCCTGTGCCATTAAATCCAGACCTATAGTATCGGCTTCTGATTCGTGAGAGCGGCTAAATGGTAAAACAACTCCATATTGTGCGCCCAAACCTAAGCCTTGCATAATTTCGTTACGGTATTGAATATTACCCATTTCAAGTGCCGCGCTGCCCAGCTGCATACCGGTATCTAAAATAGAGCTTTGTGAAACACGCTCATTAGAATGCTCAGCTATTACGTGCCCTACTTCGTGACCTAGTACTGTTGCTAGTTGGTCTTGATTGGTGGCTATTTTTAATAAGCCCGTATGAACCCCAATGTAACCCCCAGGTAGTGCAAAAGCGTTAGCAGATTCATCTTCAAATACCACTACTTCCCAATTTTGCGACGCGTATTCTTTTGGTAATACAGCGACTACTTTTTCGGCAATGCAATTTACATATGCATTTGTTTTTGGATCTTTATTAATTGGTTGGCTTTTTTTCATATCTGCAAAGCTAGCTGTGCCCATTTCACTCATTTGTTGATCTGAGTAAAGCGCTATTTGAGTACGTCCTGTTGGTGACGTTTTACAACCGGCTAAAACGGCTGTCGCTAATACTGCAAGTACTAGTTTTTTCATGATAATTCTCTTAAGTAATGAATTTTTTATTGCTTGTAGAATAGCAAACACAGTACCAATTTAAAATATTTGCTTTATGTACCGTTATATTAAAAAAAAACAATATGACGATAAACTTAGCGGGCAAACTAAGTTTATTCAAATACAATGCCCTGTTACACTATAACCCTTGTTTTTAGTGATTGTTGAGTTTACATATGGACGCCTCAGCCTCGTCTTTTAATACCCGTATTTTATTGCCTTTATTGGCCAGTATAGTGGCGATTACGCCATTGGCGATAGATATGTACTTACCTGCCATGCTGGTAATTGCAAACGATTTACACACTAATATGCCCAATGTACAAATATCCTTGAGTATTTACTTAGCGGGTTATTCATTAGGGATGCTATTTTTTGGCCCCATTGCCGATCAAATTGGCCGCCGTAAGCTTGCACGTATCGGCTTAACCTTATTTGGCGCAAGCTCACTTGCACTCGCATTTACAACCGAAATCCATGCTTTTTGGACTCTTAGAGCAGTGCAAGCATTTACGGGAGCGGCAGCAACGGTTGTAGTACCGGGTATTATTCGCCATATTTATCAGCAAAATACAGCTAAGGGAATGTCGTATGTGTCGATGATTATGATGGTAGCACCGTTAGTTGCCCCCTCTGTTGGTTCGTTTATTTTAGGATTTTCTGTTTGGTCAACAATATTCTTGGTTCTTGCTGGTTATAGCTTTTTAATATTGGCGTTTGTGCAAGTGTATCTAATTGATATTCCTATTCACAAAAATGAAAAAAAGGGTCTCGCTCTGTTTTTCGACAGCTATAAAACAGTACTCAGTAATAAAGATGCACGTGCCGACATACTCAGTTCTATGTTTGTATCGTTTGGATTTTTTTGCTTTTTGACCTCAGTACCATTTATTTATTTAGATTTATATGAAGTGTCAGAACAGTTATTTGGTGTGTTATTTGCGTTTAATGTAATGGCGCTGATGTTTGGTAACTTTTTAAATACGCGAATTGTACCAAGGCTGGGCTCTCGGAAAATGCTCTATATTGGGCTTACATTTGGATTTGTATCGGGGCTGGCTTTGCTAACATTTAGCTTATTGCATTTATCACTTTATTATATTGTGGCTGCTATTGCGCCATTAATGATGAGCTTAGGCGTCACTGCAAGTAATGCTGACTCGCTAATATTAATGAAGTTTGAAAAAAACACAGGCACGGCAACGGCCGTAATTGGCACACTTCGTTTTGGCAGTGGCGCGTTAGTTGGCCCACTACTCGCTATTATGCATGCAAAAAGCGCAGTGCCATTTTCAAGTCTAATGTTTAGCGCTGTGTTGCTTACTATGCTCGTACAGTTAATTCACTATAAAAAAGACAAAAAAAATGCCTCAATATGAGGCATTTTTTAAAACTAATAATTCAATTAAGCATCAGCAGCTTTAGAAACCATAACCATTGCAGGGCGTAATAAACGACCATTTAATGTATAACCTTTTTGCATAACAGCAAGTACTGTATTAGGTGTTACATCGTTACTTGGTTGAATTGACATTGCTTGATGAAAATCTGGATTAAACTGCTCACCTTGTGGGTTTACAATTTCAACACCAAACTTTGCAACAGCATCGTTAAAGCTTTTAACTGTCATATCGATACCTTCAAGCAACGGCTTTAAAGTCTCATTTTCTTTATCAGAAAACTCAATAGCACGCTCAAGATTATCAATTACAGGTAGTAATTCGTTAGCAAATTTTTCTAGTGCAAACTTATGCGCTTTTTCTACATCTTGTGCTGCACGACGACGAATGTTGTCTACGTCTGCTGCAGCACGAACAACACCATCTTTTTGATCAGCAATAGTTTGTTTAGCAGCTTCAAGCTCTGCATATAGCATAGCTATTTCTGCTTCAGGGCTTTGCTCTTCTTCTGCATGTTGATCAGCGGCTTCTACTGCTGCTTCTACATCAGCCTGCATTTTAGAAATTTCTTCGTTTAATTCTACTTCTTGCTCAGGGTTTTGTGTCTGCTCAGACATAAAATACGTGCTCCAATTCTTTACAACTGCGGTAATTATGGGGATTGAATAAAAAGATTCAAGAGTTAGATGCCTCAATTAATTTAAATTCTCGAATTATTTCTTCGATTTGCGCTGATTTAGGGCAAATTATACAAAAGCGGCTTTGGTATTCTTGATTTTGAAAGTACGGCACGCTTATTACGATCAATTCATCACACTCAGTAAAAGGCAATTTTTCGCTATTAAGTACCGATACACCGTTTTTAAAAGCGAGTTTATCTTCTACATAATTTAAAAACGAAACACCAATATTTAAACTTTGCTCACAATCGATTTGTTTATAGAGGTAATTTTCGCCAACTACAATACTATTATCTGAGCCTAATTTTTGACTTAGTTGTCGCGTCCATTGATTAAGCGAATCATGACAATTTCGAGGCGCTGTATTTGCCATCGCCTGCATACGATACAAACCCTCCATAAGAGTTTGTTGGCTAAATACGGTGTTCAACCATGTTGCAAACTGATAACGAACAGAATCTGACGAATCATGAGGTTTATCAATACAAATGTTGTGGCTCTGCCCAGCCCTGTCTATTAATAGAATAAGCCAGTCGGTAGAATCAAAATCAAGCACTTCTACTCTAAACACTTGCTGCGAGCTGACTTGTGGTAAACCAACACAACAACATATTTGGTATTTTTGGCTCAAACCATGTGCTAGTTCAACGAGTTGTGATTGCTCTGGTTGCCAATAATTAGCAATGTCAGCGAGTGGAAAAAACTCGTCAAACCAATAATCAAACCCTTCATTTGTGGGCACTCGTCCTGCAGATGTATGAGGTGAATACAATAGCCCCACTTTTTCTAAGCGAGCCATAGCATTACGAACCGTAGCCGAGCATACTGCCATGCCTTTGAGCTTGGCAATTTTTGTTGATGGAACAGGCAAGCCTTCACCATTACAGTACATGTTCATAACAGCTGAAAAAATTTGCTGATCTCGTGAGTTTAGTTTCATGGTATCTACATCTTGTTGCATGAAAGAGATATCGGGGCGTCTAGTTGTTTTTCAAGTCGTGCAGTTAACTGACTGCGAATAAAATTGAAGGTTTATAATATTGCTATAATCTGTATTTTCAAACACTTCTGTTTTGAGTTACTCTACAATTATTAAATCTTTTTGTGCGTACATTATGGACTCTCCTTTTAATACCATTGGACTAATTGGCAAACCTAATCACCCGGGAGCCGCTGCTACCCTTCAGCGCTTACATACATTTCTACTTGCGCTTGGTTTTGAGGTAATAGTAGAAAAACGCACAGGGAGTCAATTAGACGATATCCCGCATGACAAACTTGTTAAGTTAGTCGACCTAGGAGAACAAGCCGATTTAGCTATTGTTGTAGGCGGTGACGGTAACATGCTTGGTGCTGCACGCGTGCTTGCGCGCTTTAACATTGCTGTAATTGGAGTAAATAGAGGTAACCTTGGCTTTTTAACTGATTTAAACCCTGAAGGGTTTGAAGCGAGCTTAGAGCAAGTCCTCAGTGGTGAGTACCTTGAAGAAAAACGCTTTTTATTAGAAGTAGAAGTATATCGCCACAACGAATTAAAGAGTGCAAATTCTGCCGTTAACGAAGCGGTACTTCATGCCGATAAAGTAGCGCATATGATTGAGTTTGAAGCTTTTATAAATAATGACTTTGTGTTCTCTCAGCGCTCTGACGGTTTAATAGTATCAACCCCTACTGGCTCTACGGCATATTCACTTTCAGGTGGCGGGCCAATTTTAACGCCAGAGCTAAATGCAATATCGTTAGTGCCTATGTTTCCTCATACCTTATCTAGCAGACCTTTAGTGGTCGATGCCGATAACGAAGTACGCTTAAAGCTAAGCCTAGAAAATACAGATAGCTTGCAAGTAAGTTGCGACAGCCATGTTGTGCTTGCCGTATTACCCGGCGATGAGGTAGTAATTAAAAAAGCGGATAAACAATTGCGCTTAATTCATCCAAAAAATTACTCGTACTACAACGTTTTACGTACAAAACTAAATTGGGGTAGTCGTTTGTACTAATTTTATTGCCAAAAGTTAAACGATAGAGCAAAATATTAGTAACAACTAAAAATTAAACATTTCAGGAACAAACGGCAATGACTTATGTAGTATTCTTTGCTTTACTGCTATTAATTACACTTTTATACAGTTACCTCAAAATTGAGAGTAATCGCAAAAAAGCAATCGAAGCTAGAAAAAAGCTATTTAATGAACGTGTTTCGCATGTAAATTCACGCCTTAGAGTAAAACTTAATGATCTTCTTGATGCTAAAATAATTCGCCCAAAATACGTTCCTCGTATTCAAGCTATTGTAAATAATTTTTTTGTTGTTCAATCGCATACAGAAGAGAATTTACAGCAACTTGAAGATACCGCTGACCTACTAATTAATACGTTGTCCAACGAGTTAATTAAAACTAATCAAACGAATATAATCCAACCATTGATTGATAATATACAGTACTTTGTATCTGAGTTACCTCAGCAAGGAATTTTATACAATAAGAGTTTTTACCTAAATACTTTACCTCCACTTATCGGGCTACTTAAAACCGAAGACGTTATACAAACTACTGATATTGTTGATGATCAAATTGATACCTCCCCAAAAACTTCTGATACACAATTTACTCAAGATGTAAGCGTTGCATAAATAATAAAAAATTAATTTGCAAAAAACCAAAACACTGTATAAATTAACAGTTAATTGACTGGATGGATAAACAGTATGTTAATTGGTTTAGAAGTTAAAAATTTTGCAATTGTTAGTAATTTAAGCACAGAATGGCGCAGCGGTATGACCGCGATCACAGGCGAGACAGGTGCTGGTAAATCTATTGCTATTGATGCGCTATCATTATGTTTAGGTGAACGAGCTGAAGCATCAGCAGTGCGCCCAAGCTCTGATAAAGCAGAAGTATGCGCTCAATTTGACCTAACAGATTTACCGCTAGCTCAATCGTTTTTAGAGCAACATATGCTAAACAATGACGATAATGAATGTTTATTGCGTCGTGTTGTTTGCAAAAATGGACGCAGTAAAAGCTATATTAATGGCAGTGCCGTTACCGCATCACAATTAAAAGAACTTGGTCAATATTTAATATCTATTCATGGACAACATGCCCACCAACACTTATTAAAAGCTGAGCATCAGTTACAGCTTTTAGATGCCTATGCAGGGCATCACCACTTAGTAAATGATGTAAATAACAACTATAAACAGTTTGCTAACTTACAAAAAGAATTTAAACATTTAGAGCAACAACAGCAGCAACAAGCAGCGCAAAAACAATTGTTAGAATACCAAGTTGCAGAGCTCGATGAGTTTGCCTTACAAGAAAGTGAGTTTGATTTAATTGAGGCCGAGCATTACAAACTTAGTAATAGCCAAACAATATTAGAATCGTGCCAACGTGAATTACAATATTTATATGAAAGTGATGAACAAAATGCTTGTTCAATGCTGCAGCACAGTGCCCAACAATTCGCTGAGCTGGCTCAATACGACGAAAGCTTAGCGGGCGTAGCAGCGCTCCTTAGTGAAGCCGCAGTACAAGTTGAAGAAGCAAGCCGTGAAGTTCGAAATTATACTGAGCAAGCAGATTTAGACCCTGCTCGTTTAGGTGAAGTAGAAAATAGACTAAGCGGTGCGATGGATTTAGCGCGTAAGCATCACATAAAACCACAGCAGCTAGTTGAGTTTCATCAATCGATTGCTCAAGAGCTTGAGTCAATAAGTAATAATAGTAATCGTCTAGAGCAACTAGAGTCAGAAATAGAAAGCGCGTTACTTAGTTATAAGCAAGCTGCCGATGAACTAAGTAAAAGTCGCTATGAGTATGCTAATACACTTAACACACTAATAAGTGAAAGCATGGCTAATTTATCGATGGAAAACGGTGTATTTGAAATAGCTTTAACTCAAGAGAGTAGCCGCGCACCAAATAGCTTAGGGTACGATAATGTGTCGTTTTTAGTATCAACTAATCCTGGGCAGCCACTTCAGCCGTTAGCTAAAGTAGCCTCAGGTGGTGAGCTTTCGCGAATTAGCCTTGCTATACAGGTAATTATTGCCCAAAAAGTAACAACCCCAACGCTTATTTTTGATGAAGTTGATGTAGGTATTTCTGGCCCTACGGCATCAGCCGTAGGCAAACTATTGCGCCAGTTAGGTAAGTCTACTCAAGTGATTTGTGTTACCCATTTACCGCAAGTTGCTAGTAGCGCACACCAACAATTTTTTGTAGCTAAAGAAATAGCACAAGGCGAAACGTTCACTCATATGCTGCCTTTGAATAAAGATGGTCGTATTAATGAAATAGCTCGCTTACTTGGTGGTGATAATATCAGTAAAACAGCTAAAGCGAATGCTAAAGAACTAATAATGGCCCATGCCTAATATTGGTTAATAGAGCTTTGAAGGATTAAATAATGCACAGTACTTTAGTTAATTTTTGTATCATTTTAAGTTGGTTTTTATTAGCGCTAAGCAGCTGTTTAATAATTTTTAGTAAATATAAGCATACTTACTTTAAACAGCGCTTACTGAGGTTTTTAAATAGCTTTTTAGTTCTTCAGATAATCGCCGTAGCCTATTACTTTACTAGCGAAAAAATAAATAACCTAAGTGACTTAGGCATCAGTTATTGGCTATTAATTACAATGCAGATTGCCTGTAATGCAATGTGTTACATGAGCGTAAAGCGCAGAAAGGCTAAAATAAAGCCATCACTTGATTCGTTTTCAATGGATTAAAGTAGATAAACTTTTAAGAAGAACACGTTCTGTTTTTACCTTGCGCTTTTGCTTTATAAAGTAGTTCATCAGCACGCTTGATATCAAGATCAATTGAGCGTTCGGCACTTGCAGAGATAACACCAATACTTAGCGTAATATTGGTACTATCTGAAAATAAGCTCACAGCTGAAGCTTTAAGGGTGTTGTGGATTTTTTCTGCAACTTGCTCCCCCTGCTCAACTGTTGCATCTGGAATAACAATTAAAAACTCCTCTCCGCCCCAACGTGATGCAATCGCATTTTTTGGAATACTTTTATCAAAGGTTTTAGCTAACTGAATAAGTGCTTCATCGCCAAAATCATGGCCGAATTGATCATTAATCTTTTTAAAATTATCTACATCAGCTAATAAAATTACAAAAGGAGTATTATTATCTTTCAGCTCACTTTTGAAAGCCACAAGCTTATTCATGGTATAGCGACGGTTTGGCAGGTTGGTGAGTGGATCTATAGTTGCTAAAAATTCATTTTTTTTGCTTAAAGCAATTAATTTACTGCTGTATTTTTCTCTTGAAAATTCGTAATAACCACTCAACGATGCAACAATTATAAAAGCGAGTATGATTCTGACTGGAAACTGCTCAGGATTGTAGTCATATATATTAAATGTATCAGCGCAATAAAAACCGAGAACAATCGCCGATAAAAATAAAACAATATCAAACGTCCCTCGTTTAAGCCCTCGAATTGAATAAGTAACAGGAGACACTATAAATATCCATATAGGCCCTGTACCTTGTGCTCCTCCTGTAAGTACAAGATAAAACATTAGTGCATACAGGTTATATAAAATTACAGTTGCAGACTTCTCTACACCTCTACCTATATTAAACGCCGATAAGTAAACAAACGAAGAAACAACCAAAGTAAATGCTAATAAATAGCTGTTGTTAATAAATGCCAAGCTAGCCATCGAAAACGTTGCTATAAACCCTATTGAGGAAAAGAACCGAACAATGAGCTTAATTTCTAAATTGTTTGAGTATTCGTACATAATTTCTATTTATTTTATTTGTATATAAAAGCAAACTTATAGATATAAAGTAAGCAAACCGTAAACAGCGTGCAATAATGAACCTACTTTATATTTAAATCAACTATTAAGGTTAGTAATTAACACTGACAATTGTGCACATATTTTTAGCCTCTTGCATTTATCTCAGGTAAGTACATTTTTACGATATTAAATTGCTTGGCACTAATACCATTTACTAAAATTATATAAGTACGCCCTTTTATTCCTGCAATAATCGAACTGACTGGTAGTCAAAGAATATATAAACCTGCACAGTTAAAGTTGGTAGTAACTATTCTATGAATTGTGCCTGGCCCCAGCAAATAACACATTAATCAATAAAAGTGCCGCTACAAGAAAATACACGCATTATACCAATCCGCAATAATACTCAATCAATTTCAAGGATTGAACTTGGCACTAACTGTGTTAAAACTTTCGAGATACGACTGCATGAATACAAAGCAATGTAGAGGTAATTGCCGAGAACACCTAAGTAGCAAAACTTTAGCCCCATTATCGACATAATTTTGTTATCTCAAAATAGATCACTTAATTAACCAAATTGGTATTAGAGTATATAAACGACATAGAAGAAAGAAGTGTCGATAACGTTTATATATATGAAACGAGCCCTGAAAGCCGCTTAGTAGATACCCAAAGAAATCGCATTTGGCTTATAAAGAACAACCCATAATAACAAAGCAGTTTCTTTGAAAGTTACTATATAAGGTTACTACATGAAGTTACTAACAAAAGGTGTTGCTCAAGAAAGCCATACAAGAGATGGTATAAATATAGCACCATTTGTCACTAATTACGTTGACATTACATTTGGATAAAACAAATAAAAAAGCAAGCCAGTTGGCTTGCTTCTTATTCATTTTATTAATACGAACAATTAGACTTTTAAATAATCCATAATACCTTCTGCAGCATTACGTCCTTCAAAAATAGCGGTTACCACTAAATCTGAACCACGCACAATATCGCCACCAGCAAATATTTTAGGGTTAGTCGTTTGATGTGTAAACTCACTTTGTTCTGGTGCGTTAATACCGCCCCAGTTGTTTATTTCTACATCGTATTTTTCTAACCAATCCATTTTGTGAGGCTGGAAACCAAACGCCATAATAACTTGATCTGCTTCAATAACATGTTCTGAACCAGGTACTTCTTCAGCACGGCTTCTGCCTTTTGCGTCAGGTTCACCTAATTTAGTTTTAACCATTTTAACGCCGGTCACTTTACCTTTATCGTTCAGTACAATGCCTTTAGGCTGAACGTTATACGTAAATATAACGCCTTCTTCTTTCGCATTTTTAACTTCACGTTTAGAGCCTGGCATATTTTCTTTATCACGACGATAAGCACACGTTACTTTTGCAGCATTTTGTCGAATAGACGTACGCACACAGTCCATCGCTGTATCACCACCGCCAAGTACAACTACTTTTTGATTAGCCATATCAATACACGGTTGTTTTGTCTCGTCGTAGCCCATTACACGGTTCGTGTTACCAATCAAAAACGGCAATGCATCGTGAACACCCGATGCATCTTCATTTTCAAGACCTGCACGCATACTCTGATACGTACCAACCCCTAAAAACACAGCGTCGTAATCAGCTAAAATTTGATCAAGTGCAATATCAACACCTACTTCAACATTTAACTTAAATTCTACGCCCATTTCAGTGAAAATTTCACGGCGCTTTTGCATTACTGATTTTTCAAGTTTAAAAGAAGGAATACCAAATGTGAGTAGTCCACCTATTTCTGGGTGACGATCAAACACTACTGGTTTAACTCCATTTCGCACTAAAATATCAGCACACCCTAAACCTGCAGGGCCCGCACCAATAATGGCTACTTTTTTGTCAGTCCATGTTACATAAGACATATCAGGCTTCCAGCCCATTTTAAATGCCTCATCAGTAATGTATTTTTCAATATTACCAATTGTAACAGCACCAAACTCTTCATCGAGCGTACACGAGCCTTCACACAAGCGGTCTTGTGGGCAAACACGCCCACAAACCTCTGGTAAGCTATTTGTACGATGAGAAAGCTCAGCCGCCTCTATAATACGGCCCGTGCGTATTAACTTTAACCATTGTGGAATGTAGTTATGTACTGGACATTTCCACTCACAGTATGGGTTACCACAATCTAAACAACGGTCAGCTTGTGAGTTAACCTGATTCTCTGAAAAGGGTTCGTAAATTTCTACGAAAGATTTTTTACGTGACGAGATTGGTTTTTTGCGTGGGTCTACACGCTGCACGTCTATAAATTGATATACATTTTCGCTCATACTGCCCCCTTATTGCGCCTGAACACGTAGTTCGGCACTACTGCGAGCGCGATGCCCGAGTAAACTTTTTAAGTCACTTGATATTGGTTTTACTAATTTGAACATCGGTAAGTACAATTCAAAGTTAGCCAAAATACTTTCTGCTCTGCACGAACCCGTAAGCTCTAAATGCTCAGCAATTAAGCCGCGTAAATGTTCTTGATGCGACGTTAATTCGTCTAGTGTTACTATTTCGACAAGCTCTGGATTAATGCGTTTTTCAAAATCATTTCGCTCATCTAAAATATAAGCAAAACCACCTGTCATACCCGCGCCAAAGTTAACGCCTACATTACCCAGTACACATACAACGCCACCGGTCATGTATTCACAACAGTTGTCACCTACACCTTCAACAACCGCTTGCACACCTGAGTTACGAACTGCAAAACGCTCGCCTGCACAACCTGCAGCAAATAGTTTGCCGCCTGTTGCACCGTATAAACATGTGTTGCCTGCAATTGTGGCTTTGTGACTTTCGAACGACGAGCCAAGTGGTGGACGAATAACTAACTTGCCACCCGCCATGCCTTTACCTACGTAATCGTTTGCATCGCCAACCAGTGTCATTTCAAGGCCACCGGCATTCCACACACCAAATGATTGACCCGCAGTACCGTGTAGCTCAATTGCTACAGGATCTGCCGCCATTCCTTGGTTGCCATATTTATCGGCAATATAGCCAGAAAGCATTGCACCTACCGATCTGTCCGTATTACAAATACGACTTACTAGTGAAATACCGCTTGAAGCATCAATTGCTTCTTGCGCCTTAGCAAGTAGGCTCTCATTAAGTTTTCCTAAATAATGTGAGCTATTAGGCGCACTACAATAAAGTGTTTCACCTGTTGGGTTATTAGGCTGAGCAATTACGGAAGATAAATCAATTTTCTTCTGTTTTGCTGTTTTGCCTTCAATTGCTTCAAGCAAATCTAAACGACCGATTAAATCAGTTAAGTTTACAACACCTAAGCTTGCCATGATTTCACGTGCTTCTTGCGCTATAAATTTAAAGTAGTTCATCGCCATTTCTGGTAAGCCGTGGTAATGCTTTTGACGAAGTGTTTCGTCTTGTGTTGCAACACCTGTCGCACAGTTGTTTAAATGGCAAATTCGTAAGTATTTGCAACCAAGCGCAACCATTGGACCAGTACCAAAGCCAAAGCTTTCTGCACCTAAAATTGCCGCTTTAATTATATCTAAACCTGTTTTTAAGCCACCATCTGTTTGCAAGCGAATGCGATGACGCAGTCCATTTTCAACAAGGGCTTGCTGCGTTTCAGCAAGTCCTAGCTCCCATGGGCTACCTGCATATTTAACTGAAGTAAGTGGGCTTGCGCCTGTACCGCCATCGTAGCCAGAAATAGTAATTAAATCGGCATACGCTTTAGCAACACCTGTCGCAATGGTTCCTACGCCTGGTTCTGAAACCAGTTTCACAGAAATTAGTGCTTTAGGGTTTACTTGTTTTAAATCGAAAATTAGCTGTGCTAAATCTTCAATTGAGTAAATATCGTGATGTGGTGGTGGCGAAATTAACGTAACACCTGGAACCGAATAACGAAGCTTAGCAATATATGGGGTTACTTTTTCACCCGGTAATTGACCGCCTTCGCCTGGTTTTGCACCTTGCGCTACTTTAATTTGAATAACGTCAGCACTGCGTAAGTAATGCGGCGTTACGCCAAATCGACCTGAAGCGACTTGCTTAATACGCGAGTTTTTCTCGGTACCATAACGCAGCTTATCTTCACCGCCTTCACCAGAGTTTGAACAACCACCTAAGCGGTTCATTGCAATTGCTAGAGCCTCATGCGCTTCTGGCGATAATGCACCAATACTCATTGCTGCTGAATCGAAACGCTTGTATAGGTTTTCTGCAGGCTCTACATCATCGATGCTAATGCCTTGCTCTGGAATTTTAAGCGCAAGCATGTCACGTAAAGTGGCAATAGGACGCGTATTAACAAGTTTTGCATATTCACTGTAATCACTATATTCACCAGAACGAACTGCTTTTTGCAGGGTTTGGATTACATCAGGATTATAAGCATGATACTCGCCGCCATGTACGTACTTAAACAAGCCGCCGTGGCTTAATAATTTACGCTTACTTAGAGCGAGTTTGTGTAAGCTTTGCTGATCGTCATCAAAGTCGGTAAAGCATGCGCCCTGTATGCGACTTGCCACACCTTTAAAGCACATTTGTACAATAGCGTCAGATAAACCAACCGCTTCAAACAACATTGAGCAGCGATATGATGCAACCGTACTTATGCCCATTTTAGACATAATTTTGTATAAGCCTTTATTAATGGCTTTACGATAAGCAAGGGTCACTTCGCAATACGACTTATCAATAATTTTGCTGTCGCTCATCGCAACTAACGATTCATACGCAAGGTATGGATAAATTGCCGTAGCACCAAAACCTAATAGCACAGCAAACTGGTGCGCATCTCGCACGCTGCCAGTTTCAATGATAATATTTGATTCACAGCGCAAGTTGTTATCAACTAAGCGTTTTTGTACCGCACCTACAGCCATAGCTGCTGGAATTGGTAAATTTATTTCATCAAAGTTACGGTCAGTTAAAATAAGCATGATACAGCCCGCAGCTGCTTTTTCTTGTGCTTGGTCACAAATACGCGTAACCGCGTTTTCTAAACCCTCTTCAACTGTATAGGTAATATCAATTTTACAGTAGCTGTAGTGCGCTTCATCAGCATTTAATAGCTGCTGCATGTCTGCGTACATTAAAATTGGTGTATCAAACTGTAGGCGCTTAGCGTGGCCCGTTGTTTCGTTAAATACGTTTTGCTCACTACCAATACAGGTTGCAAGCGACATTACATGGTTTTCACGTAGTGGATCGATAGGTGGATTTGTTACTTGCGCAAATTTTTGGCGGAAGTAATCATAAAGTGAACGATGCCCTTCACTAAGCACAGCAAATGGCGTGTCATCACCCATTGAGCCTGTCGCTTCTTGGCCGTTTTCACCCATTACACGAATAACGCTATCAAGCTCTTCGTTGGTATAACCAAACATTTTTTGATATTTAGCTAGCGTTTCGTCATCAAATGAGCGATTACCAGCGTCTTGCTCGGTAAGTTCTTCAAATGGAACTAAACGTTTAACGTTCTCCTCAAGCCATGACTTGTAAGGATGGCGAGACTTTAAATCTTGATCGATTTCATCCGAGTGCCAGATTTTGCCAAGTTTAGTATCAATAACTAATAATTCACCTGGACCAACACGGCCTTTTTCAACCACTTCATCGGCAGTGTAATCCCAAATACCCACTTCTGATGCAAGCGTAATAAAACCATCTTGTGTAATTACATAACGTGCTGGGCGTAGTCCATTACGGTCAAGGTTACACGCCGCAAAACGGCCATCCGACATAACAATACCTGCCGGGCCATCCCATGGTTCCATATGCATAGAGTTAAAGTCGTAAAATGCACGTAAATCGTCGTCCATTGCACGGTTTTTCTGCCATGCAGGCGGCACGAGCATACGCATAGCGCGGAATAAATCCATGCCGCCAGCTAAAAATAGCTCAAGCATATTATCTAGGCTTGATGAATCAGAACCGGTTTCGTTTACAAACGGCGCTGCGCTTTGTAAATCAGGAATAAGCGGTGACGCAAATTTATAAGAACGTGCGCGTGCCCACTGGCGGTTACCTTCAATAGTATTAATTTCACCATTGTGTGCTAAATAGCGGAAAGGTTGAGCTAAAGGCCAACGCGGCTGAGTATTAGTAGAAAAGCGCTGATGGAAAACACAAATCGCACTCGTCATACGAATATCAGCTAAATCTAGGTAAAAATTAGGTAAATCCGCAGGCATCATTAAGCCTTTATAGATAGTTACCAAACCAGATAGACTTGCGATATAGAAAGCTTCATCATCAACAATGCGCTTTTCAGCGCGGCGGCGTGCTACATATAAGCGACGCTCTAAGTCTTTAGAACGCCAACCTTCTGGCGCGCTAACAAAAATTTGTTCAAAACCTGGTAATTGCTGTACAGCAATAGGACCCAACATAGATGGGTCGGTTGGTACAACACGCCAACCTAAAATATTTAGCGTTTCTTTTTCTAATTCTTCGCTAAGTATTTGTTTTGCAGCTTGTGCTAAAACAGGGTCTGAATTTAAAAATATCATACCCACTGCGTAGTTTTTGCCTAAGTGCCAATTATGTTCACTGGCAATTGCACGGAAAAAGCTATCTGGTTTTTGTAATAATAAACCACAGCCATCACCTGTTTTACCATCGGCAGATATACCGCCACGGTGCTGCATGCGATCAAGCCCCGTAATAGCAGTACGAATAAGCCTATGACTAGCTTGACCATTAACTTGGGCTATTAAGCCAAAGCCACAATTTTCTTTTTCTAACTTTGAGTCGTATAACATAGACCCCTCCCCTTGCTGCACTGTTAGCGTGGATGAACTGCTCGACGATTTGCTAACAGACGGACAAAACTAGCCTCTATCTTAAATAGAGTCAATAGCACTTTGAATACATATTCACATTCTTGAATATTTCTCACTTCATAGCAAGATTTCTTTTTATCATTATTTTTAACATTTAGCGTTATTTTAACCACTATTTTTTCATGACACTGGTGTCAAGTTTAACATATTGTAAAAAACACAAGCACCCAAAGGTGCAGCTTACGTAAACGTAAAGGCGAGTAAAAGTGAATAAGTATTCAACAAATGAAGGGCTATTCAGTTAACATTTAGATAGTTTTATGGTATTTCATTACTTTAATGGCTTAACATCCCCGATTATTGCTGCTCATTAGTATAGTTATGAAAGTTCATGTCATTTTTTGTACATTAATAGTGAATTTTTATTTAAAGCGGTGTCCGATGCGGACATCATTTTCATGAACAAAAAATAAAAAGCACTTTAATATCAATGTGATAATAGTTGGCATATTAATCGTATAGCTTTACATATAATCGCTAATTGGAATTACTATGTTTACTCTAAGCTTATTTTTACTCTCTCCTATTGCCGCTATTTGCACAGCAGCTTTATTACTGCTGTGCGAAAAATACATAAAAGCAATTTAGGGGAAATTAAATGATTAAAGATACCAGCGCACAAGACGTACAAGTAAAGGCACCTATAAGCTATAAAAAATACGCGATAATCACTGCGATTGTTTTCATTGTGGTCTCTGCAATTGCTTATATTTTTTTAACGAGCCATAGCGCTAAAAGCTCTATTAGCCGCTCAAAAGTACAGATTGCAAAAGTACATGTTAAGGCGCTCATTCGAGACATTGCCGCCAGTGGTAAAATTGTTGCTGCTAATGCTCCTAAAATCTACAGTCCAGAACGGGGGTTTATAGATTTAAAAGTAAAGGCCGGCGATACAGTAAAGCAAGGCGACACACTTGCCCTGCTGCAAAGCCCTGAGTTAACTAATGAATTGAAGCAACAGGAGTCTGTACTTAAAAGACTTGAAGGCGAACAGCAAAGGCAACATTTGCAAGCAAGACGCCAAACACTCACCTTAAATAAAACACTCGATATGGCACAAGTTGAGCTTAACGCCGCTGAGCGCGAAAATCGTCGCGCACAGTTATCAATACAAAAGCACTTAATTAGCCAAATTGATCTAGAAAAAGCAGTTGATGAATTATCCCGAGCTAAGCTCTCCTATAAGCATGCGCAGCAAGAGGTATTGCTTGCCAAAGACACGCTCGCTTTTGAACTACAAGCTGCTAAAAGTGATGTGACCCGCCAACAACTTATTGTTGATGACTTAATCCGAAAAGTAAGCAACCTATCTATTAAGGCTACCGTTACTGGGATCGTGGGTAACCTATTAGTGCAACAAAAAGCCGCTGTGACGCAAAGCCAACCTCTTATGACTCTCGTCGACTTAAGTAATTTTGAAGCCGAACTCCAAGTTCCTGAAAGTTACGCAAACGAATTAGGACTCGGTATGGAAGTAGAGCTTAAGTTAGGCAATGAAACAGTGATGGGGAATTTATCCGCCATATCACCAGAAGTTAATAATCGTGAAGTAACCGCACGCGTCCGGTTTAAAGGTGTTACTAACAACATTCGTCAGAACCAACGCTTAACTGCACGTATTTTACTCGACAACCGAGAAGGTGTAATGCAAGTAAAGCGTGGTGCATTTATGCAGCAAGGCGGAATTATAGCTTATAAAGTCGATGGCAATATCGCAAAGCGTATATCTATTACAATAGGCGCCACCAGCATTAATGCGGTTGAGCTTTTAAGCGGACTAAAAGAAAACGATGAAATTATTATTTCAAGCTACAGCGACTTTAAGCAAGCCAACACGATTTTATTAAATTAAACAGACGTTCTCAACCAACGCTAAAAATAATTAGGAACAATCATGTTACAAATGAACAATGTAAGTAAAGTATACCAAACAGAAATGGTACAAACCCATGCGCTTCGAGATTTTAATCTGCAAGTAAACGAAGGCGAATTTATTGCTGTTACCGGTCCTAGCGGCTCAGGAAAAACAACCTTTTTAAATATTGCAGGTATGCTCGAGCCTTTTAACGAAGGTGAATACCTGTTGGATGGCGTTAATGTTAGCAGCCTAAACGATAACCAACGTGCTGATTTACGTAATCAAAAAATTGGCTTTATATTCCAAGGTTTTAATTTGATCCGCGATTTAAATTTATATGAAAACATAGAAGTTCCTCTTCGCTACAGAGGGATTAAAGCAAATGAGCGAAAACGTCGAATTGAGCAATGCCTTGAACAAGTTGGTTTAGCATCTCGCGCTAAACACTTACCTCAACAACTCTCTGGTGGCCAGCAACAACGTGTGGCAATAGCCCGTGCGCTTGCTGGTGAACCTCGTTTTTTACTTGCCGATGAGCCAACAGGTAACCTTGACAGCTTAATGGCTCGCCAAGTTATGGAGTTACTTGAACAAATCAATCGCGACGGTGCCACTATTGTAATGGTAACGCATGATAGCGAATTAGCCCGCCGTGCTCCGCGTAATATTCAAGTAGTTGATGGGCAGCTTGCCGACTTTACGCTTTATCAGGGCGCGCAAACTATAAAAACAGCATCGGGGGTTTAACTAATGTTTATTCATTATTTAGATTTAAGTTGGCGCAGCTTCAAGCGCACCCCACTGGTTAGCTTTTTAATGGTACTTGCCATTGCGATAGGTATAGGCATAACAATGACCAGCCTTAGTGTTTATCATATGATGTCGGCCGATCCTATCCCAGAAAAAAGCAGCCAACTTTACAGTGTGCAATTACAAACAATGGACGATGGTAGTACGTGGTGGACAGAAGATAACATGCCACTGCAACTGACCTATCAAGATGCAGATAACTTATTAAACGCACCCACGTCAGAGAAAAAAGTGGCTATGATGCGTACCGGCTTTTCAGCTTATTTAGACTCCGACAAAATAAAACCTTTTATAGGTAATGCTCGCATGACAACGCCTGACTTTTTTAGCATTTTTAATTTGTCATTTTTGTACGGTGGAGCTTGGAGCAAAGAGCAAGAAGACTCAGCTGCACCTGTGGTTGTTATTACCCAAGAGATAAACGAGAAACTATTTGCAGGAAAAAACTCTGTCGGCAAGCTGATTTACTTAGATGATGCAAGCTATCAAGTAGTTGGTGTTATTAACCATTGGCCTCTCAATATTAAATATTATGATTTAAATAACGGTGCATTTAATCAAGTAGAAGAGTTATTTATGCCCTTTAGCTTAATAAAGGCAAAAGAGCTCGTAAGTTGGGGCAATAGCAATGGATGGAAACACGAAAACACACCAACCTTTGCAGATAAACTGCAATCTGAGCAAGTATGGATCCAGTTTTGGGCAGAGCTAAATACGCTTGAACAAAAACAAGCCTATCAAAATTACTTATTAGCCTATATGCAAGAACAACAAAAACGTGGTCGATTTAATCGTAAAGAACTTGAGTATAAACTTCGCGATGTAAACCAATGGATGCAATACAACAACGTCGTCACCGAAGACAATAAAATTTTAGTGGGCCTGAGCTTTATGTTCTTAGGTGTCTGCTTAGCCAATATTTTAGGTTTACTTTTAGCTAAGTTTTTACGCAGAGCGCCAGAAGTAGGTGTAAGACGCGCATTAGGTGCTAGTAAAAGGCAAATATTTTTACAGCACTTAGTTGAGGTCGCCATGCTTGGCTTTATAGGTGGCATGCTAGGAATTGTACTAGCACAACTTGGCTTAATGGGCGTAGGGCAAAGCTACGACTACTATGAAAACTTAGCGACAATGGATTTAACCATGCTATTGAGCGCCCCATTGATTGCAATTATAACCTGCATTTTGGCTGGTTTGTACCCAGCTTGGCTAGTGTGTAAAACCAATCCTGCTATTTATCTTAAGAGCCAATAAGGAATGTCACAATGTTAGAAATAAAACCTATATTCAACGCCTTATGCCGCTCAAAGGTGGGCGCTGTATTACTGCTAATTCAAATTGCAATCACAACGGCAATAGTCAGTAATGCTGCATTTATCATTCAAGACAGAATTAGCTATTTAAACCAAGAAACGGGCTACCCTGAACAAGATATATTTAAGTTTAATGTAATGACCTTTGGTACTGATATTAACTTAAGTCAGCAGTTTGAGCTTGATGAAAGCATGCTTAGAAAAATGCCAGGCGTGGTCGATGCCGCATTAAGCAGTAGTATTCCACTATCAGGGAGTGGCAGCGCTTCGAGCTTTAATTTAAAACCTGCTCCACAAGAAGGCCTAAGTGTCAGGACCGCTTATTTTTTTATAGATGACCACGCAATTAATACCTACGGCGTTAACTTAATTGCAGGGCGAAACTTTACCGAAGATGAAGTACTCGTTACAAACGAAATTACACAAAAGCGCACCAACGTCACTATAGTCACTAAAGCCTTACTTGATGAGCTCTACCCTGATGGAGATGGTTTAGGGAAAATAGTTTATTTTGGCGACCTACCACTTAAAATTATTGGCGTGATCGGAAACATGAAAGGCCCGTGGCTCAAAGACAGTAAACCCGATAATCTTGCGTTTATTCCTTATATTAAAGCAGCAAGTTATGCACAAGTTGCCGTTCGTACTAAGCCTGGTCAGCGAGCAGCTGTAATGAAAGAAATAGAAAATGCCATGCTCGAAAATTACAGCAAACGCGTTATTAACAACATTAAAGGGCTTGATGAATTAAAAAATGAGTATACCGCTCAAGATCGCCTTATGATGCGCATGCTCATAGTATTAATCACTATTTTAGTGCTTATAACCGCTCTCGGTATTTTTGGCTTAACCTTATTTAATATTAGCAAACGTACTAAGCAAATTGGTACACGCAGAGCACTTGGCGCAAGAAAGTCAGCTATTGTTAGCTACTTTTTAGTAGAAAATGCATTAATTTGTAGCCTAGGTTTAGCCTTAGGTGTAGTAACAGCAATACTACTTGGGAAAATGTTAATGCAGTATTTTTCTGTAGCCGCACTACCGCCAAGTTATATAGCCGTTACCGCCATTGCCGTATTTTTAATGAGTTTACTTGCAGTATTAGCGCCGGCTAAACGCGCTGCCAATATTTCGCCCAGTATCGCAACTCGCACTATTTAATAATATGTAAATCACTATGCTACACTGCTTAGTAAGGCAGTGTAGACATTAAAAAATTATAAAAATAACCTATGACTGATAAAATACTCATTGTTGATGATAACCAAGCAGTACTCGACGCACTTTCATTGTTGCTCGAGATCCACGATTTTTCGGTAGTCACAGCCACAAACCCGTTTGATGCTCTGCAAATAGTTCGCTATCAACGAATTGAGCTTGTAATTCAAGACATGAACTTTACCAGTGACACCACCTCTGGCGAAGAAGGTAAAACGTTGTTTTATGAACTACGAGAAATAAACCCACACCTACCTATTATACTTATTACAGCTTGGACCGAACTTGCCACCGCCATTGAGTTTGTAAAAGCCGGTGCTGCTGATTACTTACCGAAACCCTGGGATGATGCAAAACTACTCGTTTGTATCAGTAACTTAATAGAGCTAGGCAGTGCTAAAAAAACAGTTGCTACACATAATCGCCATCAACAAGAGCGTGAAGGTACATTTAAAAGCGCAGACCTTGCCGGGCTAATATTTAAAAGCACGGCTATGGAACGACTGGTTACTATGGCGCTTCAAGTGGCTAAATCTGATATATCTGCATTAATTACAGGCCCTAATGGTAGTGGCAAAGAGTGTATTGCGCATATTATTCAAAGAAACTCCCCACTTGTATCGCAACCTTTTATTAAGGTAAACGCCGGTGCACTACCGCAAGAACTTATAGAGGCCGAACTTTTTGGCGCTGAAGCTGGCGCATACACGGGGATAACCAAACAACGTATTGGTCGATTTGAAGCAGCTGATGGCGGTACGTTATTTTTAGATGAAATTGGTAATTTACCACTTTCAGGACAAATAAAATTACTACGCGTACTACAAACCGGCGAGTTTGAACGTTTAGGCTCAACACAAACACGAAAGGTAAATGTGCGGGTTATATCGGCCACTAACGAAAACTTACTACAAGCAATTCAACAAGGTCGATTTAGGGAAGACTTATATTATCGCCTTAATGTAATTGAGCTCAATGTGCCTGCCCTAAGCGAAAGGCAAGATGATGTTTTAGCACTTATTAGCCATTTTTTTACCTCACCGAGAGCTGACTATAAACACAGAGCAAGCACTCCAACAGTACAAATGGCCGGGTAACGTTCGAGAGCTAGAAAATGCTTGTAAACGTGTAGCGGTACTAAAACCAACAGGTGCGCTTACAGTCGATGACTTTGCACTTTCGTCATCGGTTACTGCTCAACAAGAAGCAAAAGCAGAGCCGACCAAACAGGAAATAGAACACGCAATGCGCGCTCATCAAGGTGTTATAGCCAAAGTGGCCCGTGAATTTGGTTTAAGCCGACAAGCACTTTACAGGCGATTACAAAAAATGGGTATTGATTATTAATGCCAAACATTATTAGCCACTTTACCCTAAGCCAAAAGGTTGTGTTAATTTGCTCACTTTGTAGCGCGCTGCCTGTTTTTATTATTGCCGCACTTAGTGGTTTTGATATGTACTACACTCTGTTTTTAATATTACTAACGCTTGCATTTAGCACCTTGCTTTCAAGAGCTCTCACCAAGCCAATAAAGCTTGGCATGCAATCGCTCGAAACCGGGTTGCTTAATTTTAAAGATGGTGAGCTATCCAGCTTACTAGCGTATAAAAGTAATGATGAACTTGGAAAACTATGCCGACTTTATAATCAAACCGCTAAACAGCTTCGCCAAGAAAAACAATGGATTTACCAGCGCGAGTTAATGCTTGATAAAGTATTGCAAAGCTCGCCGCAAGCGCTACTGCTGGTCAATGATAATAATACGGTGGTATTTAGTAATTTAATTAGCCGTAGTTTATTTAATAGCGCAACTCGCCTTGAAGGTATGAAACTAAGTAAGTTACTCGAAAATTCCCCTCTGCAATTAATAGCAGCTATAGAGCACGGTGTTGATGGCCTCTTTAATATAGAAATAGAGAATCAAGACTCGCAAACTTGGCATTTAGCCACCGGGGAGTTTTTACTCAATAACCAAAAGCATCATTTATATATATTTAAACAATTGACCCGTGAGCTTAGTCGCCAAGAAGTTGCCGTGTGGAAAAAGGTAATACGCATTATCAGCCACGAATTAAATAATTCACTCGGCCCAATGTCGTCCATGTTACACAGCGCACAATTGCTCGCAAATAAAGTCGATGAGCCCCGCCTTGCCCGTGTATTTGCAACTATTGATGAGCGAATTAGTCATTTAACTGAATTTGTACAAGGCTATGGCAAGTTTGCTAAATTACCTCAGCCACAAAAAACACGGATTAACTGGCAAAACACACTCAATAATTTAAAAAATCACTGGCAATTTAGCTACGAAATAAAAAATTCACACAATGAATTACAAGCTGATCAAGCCCAACTCGAGCAGCTGCTGATAAACCTATTAAAAAATTCACACGAGTCAGGCTCCAATGCCAATGAAATACATATTCAGGTCGAGTTTGTACCCCAAGCATGTGTTATAAATGTAAGCGACTGCGGCAAAGTAATGAGCGAGCAAGTAATGGCAAATGCTTTAGTGCCCTTTTATTCAACAAAAAGTACGGGGAGTGGTTTAGGGCTAGCTTTATGCAGAGAAATAGCAGAGGCGCATCAAGGGCATATAAGTTTACATAACAAAATAGAGGGCGGCTTAAACGTACAAGTGAGCCTTCCCTATTCGTAAATTAACACAAATTAAAAACAACAAAGCCACTTAAGAAGCTGTCTCTTATACACAAATCCCTGCTAAGAAATTAGCGGGGATTTTTTTGAACTAAATCTCAATGTCATGATCAGATCTTCAAATCTTGTTTGAGGGCACATTATGATTAACGAACATACTCATTGG